>CAZEOJ010000117.1:0-4742 GCA_964513825.1 uncultured Bacteroidaceae bacterium | reverse complement strand
ATAGCGTGCCAAGTCGAGGAAATAGGTAAAGTTCTGTTCGCGCGAGGCGGCCAACGGCAAGGTGTCGGTTTCTTCCCAACGCGTTCCCGTAGAGGCGTTTACACAGCGCATTGAGAACACAAGCAGATGAAATCCGTAATCGTCTGATATAAAACCTTGATAATAGGTTTGAAGCGGGTGAACGCTGTCGCGCAGCGGAACCACTTGCAGACGCGGATAGGCATCGGGGCGCACCCCTACCGAAAAACGCAGGCTGTCGCTGCTTATGCCGTTCTGCGCAATAGGCACCAAGGTATAGTGAAAGTTCTCGAAAGCCTGCTTGCCGAAGCCGAAGAGAGGCTTCCGCGAACCGTCCGCCGCAAGTTCCGAAACGGCCTGTGTCTTATCCTCATAGAACATCACCTGCAACTGACGGGTATGGTCCATTTTGAGCTCCCATTCGATGCGGGTTCCGTAAGGCACGTCCAGATCGAGCGTATGTGTCACGGCCTCCGGTTTGAGCCCCGTATAGGAGGGATAGCGCAACAAGGCGCGCATGGACGAAAGCAGAGGCTTGTAGTCCACCTGCAAGCGATAATTTTCGCTTCTGTATCGGCCTGTCTGCAAAACAAATTCCACATTCTGCCGCACTTTCCTGAAAGTATGGGTAAAATGATTGGCGTCCTGCCGCTGTAAAAGCATTTTCCGCTCGCCCTCCACCAAATATATCTCGGCAGGGAGCCGGCTCCCCTCCACTTCCACATGCAGGATAAAATCTTCTTCATAAGGCACTTGCAGGCAAGAATCGGTGATATGAACCGTGAAGGGAAACATAGGCGCGAACTCCTCGTTGTAGCGCACCACCTGCACGGTCGATTTCACCACGGCGGGACGGAACAGCGCCACCGCCGCAAACACGACGCAGAGCAGCGCAAAAGCATAGAGATACGGCAGAACGGGACGCAGACGCACCGCCTTCTCGAACCTGTACGCCACAAATCCCTGGCTGATTTGCTCGATAGCGGCTTGCAACAGCGAGGATGAACCCTCGTCCGAAGCTTTCAG
This sequence comes from uncultured Bacteroidaceae bacterium, assembly GCA_964513825.1. Classification (GTDB taxonomy): domain Bacteria; phylum Bacteroidota; class Bacteroidia; order Bacteroidales; family P3; genus Pullibacteroides. The sequence goes on along the minus strand of CAZEOJ010000117.1, from coordinate 3,698 downwards.
TTCCAAAACGTTATACAACCTGTCGCCCAATTCGGGAAAACGCTCGGCCAGGTAATGCGCCGCCTGCATCCGGCTCATGCGCCTCACCACGCCCCGGCTCTGCAACCAGGGCCACAACACGAAGATTCCCGCCACCGCGAGCAGAACCCCCGCCGCCGTATAGAACAGCACGGCCCGCACCTTTCCCGGACTGAAAGTGAGCGACTGCACCACACCGAGAAGCAGCGCCAACATCAGGAACAGAGCCAAGAACGCAAGCAACCCCTTGAACGCCTTGTTCTGATAGTAGCGTCTGAGGAATACATCCAGTCGGGTCGTATAGTCTTTAAATCCGTCCATCGGGAAAATCTCCAATCTCACAAATTTACATCAAATTTAAAGGCGTGGCTCCAAACTTTATCAACACGCTTGTTTTATTGAATATAAATTAATTTAAATATAAAGAAAACTCAATAGTAACCCACAATAAGCCTGTGCATAATGTTGATATTTTTCCGAGCCGTTTTTTATCAACTCGCTTCAACAGGTAAGTAAAGGTTTATCCACGGGTTCATCAACTCACAACGGTATGGATATAAGGATACAAAGCCTTTTTTTCAACAAAACGGAGGTCATTTTTCAACAGGGTTTATCAACAGCGGAGATTTTAACATCCGTTAACTTAAAATTCCTTAAAACGGCGGGAAAAAATGTTAAGAAATGTTAATTTCTTTCCGCGTTTCCGGCTGTCCACAAAAACGGCAGGATTTATCAACATCTTTCAACAACTTTCCAACAATTTTTTCCACAAATTGTTAAATTTGCTGTCTATTAAAGGAAACTTAGAGAGATATGGCAGACCTTACGATAGGAATAGGAAACGACCACGCCGGCTTTCCGCTCAAGAAACATCTTGTCCGCTACCTTGCCCAAAAAGGCTATCAGGTAAAGGACTACGGCACCGACAGCGAAGAGAGCGTCGACTATACCGACTACGCCCACCCGCTGGCCGAGGACATATCGTCGGGCAAGCTCGGAAGAGGCATCCTCATCTGCGGCTCGGGCAACGGCATCTCCATGACCGCCAACAAGCACCCGCACGTGCGCTGCGCCCTCTGCTGGACCGAGGAGATATGCCGTCTGGCGCGGCAGCACAACAACGCCAACATCCTTTCGCTCCCCGGGCGCTTCGTTTCCGAGAAAGAAGCCGAAAAAATCGTCGACGCCTTTCTCTCCACCGACTTCGAGGGCGGCCGTCATCAGAAGAGAATCGACAAAATCGACTTATAAACACGCGCCATGTCCGACTTGTACAAACAGGCTTTTCTGAGAGGTTTTTCCGACAACCCCAACCAAAAGGAGGATTTTTCCCTTTTTGAGTCGATGGGCGAATTTTTTGAAAGGAACGTGTCGGACGCCAAGAACTTCTTTGCCCGTTTCCAGACCGTGCGCGACCGGGTGGCCTATTATAAAAGCAAGGTGATGGCCGACCTGGCCAATCATCTCATCGACTTCGAGTCGCGGCTCGGCGCGCAGGGAGGCAAGGTCATCTACGCCGAAGACGCCGCCCACGCCCTGGCCGAGATAGAAAAACTCATTTCCTCCACCGACAGCCTCTTTCTCTCCCAATCCGAACTTCTGCACGAGATAGGGCTGAAAGCGTTTCTGAAAGGCCGCAAACAGACGTTTTTCCTGTCAGACCTGCAAAGCCTCCCCTATCCCCTTCTGCCCGAACCCTCCGACAAGATTCTGTCGGAACTGATACAGGCCTATACCTTGGAGGATTACAAGCCCTCCAAAGAGGATGTGATGTTTCTCTACAAGAAGCATCTCATCAACCGGCTCTATTCGAATTCCACGGTGATCACGAGCGCCGACTTCCTCATCTCCGATATGGGAGCGGCGGTGATTTCCGACCAAGGCGGCCTCAACACGCTCTACACCTCCTTCTGCCGCAAACACATCGTGGTGGCGGGCATCGACAGGATCATCCCCTCGCTTTCCGAAGCCGACTACTTCACCTCCATGCGCGCGGCCTGTTCGATGGGACGCAACCATGCGTGGAACGAAATGATTGTGAGCGGGCCGCGCGCGGGCGAGGAAATCGACGGCCCGGAAGAATTCTATGTGATCTTGATCGACAACGGCCGCACCGAGCTTTTGAGCCAGGTGCACCAGAGGAGCGTGTTCAACTGCATCCATTGCCAGGCCTGCCAGGCGCTCTGCCCTGTTTTCAAGTTCACCAACCGTCTCGACGGCCTGTCGGTGAAAGGCCCCCTCAACTGCATCAAGGACCCCATCTGCAAAGGTTTCGAAGACAATGCCTATCTGGCTTTCGCCTGCACCCTCTGCGGAAAGTGCAACGAAGTGTGCCCCGCCAAGATAGATCTGCAGGAACTCATCCTCTACAACCGCAAGGAAGCGGTGGAGAGGGAGATGTATTTCTCGATAGAGCGCAAGCAGATGAAGCTGCTCAAGAAGATGCTCCTGAGACAGAAATCCTTGGATTCGGGCTTCAACCGCCTTTCCATTAAGATGAAATTCAAGAAGATGTACGGCACGCAGAAAGAATTTCCCGATTTCGGAAAAAAGGGATTCCGTCTGCAGTGGCAGGAAAATATGAAAAACAACAAAGCATAGAATCATGAAGATAGAAGAAGTACAGAGCCGCATCGCGGAATTGCTCAGACAGGACGTGCCTTTCACCCAAAAGGAAATGTGCGCCAAGATGCTTTCGTTCATCGACCTCACCACGCTCGACGGCATGGACACGAAAAAGAAGGTGGCCGACCTCTGCCAAAAGGCCAAGGACTACCGCACCGCCGCCGTGTGCGTCTATCCTTTCTACGCCGCGCAGGTCAAGGAAGCCTTGCAGGGAAGCGGCATACAGACCGCCTGTGTGGCAGGCGGCTTTCCCGCCTCGCAGCTGCCTCTGCGCACCAAACTGTTCGAGGTGGAGCAGACCCTGGCCGACGGCGCGGACGAAATCGATATGGTGATTTCGCAGGGTGCGTTTTTAGAGGGTGATTACAAGCGGGTTGGCGATGAGGTGAGGGCTATCAAGGACCTTTGCGGCCCGCGCCGTCTGAAAGTGATTTTGGAGACGGGCAACCTCGGCACACCCGACAATATCGACAAAGCCTCGTGCATATCCATCGACAACGGCGCCGACTTCATCAAGACCTCCACGGGAAAGACTGCGGTTTCGGCCACGTTGGAAGCGTTTTATGTGATGCTCGATGTGGTGAAGCGCTACGCCGCGCAAGGCCGTATCGTGAGCGTGAAGCCCGCCGGCGGCATCTCCACCGTCGAGGAGGCCGTTCCCTACTTCAAGCTCGTCTATCTGATGCTGGGCGAAGAATGGCTCTCCCCCACCCGTTTCCGCATCGGCGCCAGCCGCCTGGCCGACTCCCTCCGCACGGCAAGTCTGTAAATTTACCGCACCGAAAATTTTTCTGTAAGAGTGCCGCAGGGGGTCTTTACACGGGCGAGGTAGATGCCCGAGGGCAGCCACGACACGTTGTAGCGGAACGAAGCCGTGCCGTTCACCGTGGCGGCATACAGGATACGCCCGTTCACATCTAAGATTTCCACATGCTGGAGGTCGCAGCCCGTGGCGGTAAGTGTTATCGTTTCCGTGGCGGGGTTGGGGATTATCCGCAACTCGGCCTTTTCCGATGTTTCCACGCCTGTAACCCCTTTCTTCTTAATGGAAATGA
>CAZEOJ010000116.1:0-4772 GCA_964513825.1 uncultured Bacteroidaceae bacterium | reverse complement strand
GTATCGCTGCGGCAACGACAACAGCGACAAGAGCATACAGCTCAATGTGTTGACCCGTGGCGGCAGCGGCAAGTTCAACTACAAGTGGACGGCCACCGACCTCGAGGGCAATGTGGCCGCGCCGGTCATCGACGACCCTATCGCGCGTTCGCCGCGCCTCACCTATCAGGGGCTTTGCGCCATCAGCGTGAGCATCTACGACCTGGTGACGGGCGAGAACGTGGTGATTTCCGACACGATGATTTATCGCGACTGGCTGCATCCGAGCGTGGAGGTGGTGGTGGACACCTTGGCCTCCGGGCTTGTGCCGGGTCGTCCGGTGGGGCCTTTCTGCGAGGGTAAGGAACTCACTTTCAAACTCAAGACGCTCCATGCGGGCGAGGAGCCCGTTTATTCGTGGCGTATCAACGGCATCACGCAGGAAGACGCCACGGGCGAGACTTTTACGGCAGTGCTGAACCGCGACGACAGCATAGACGTGGTGATGTATTCCGACGAGGAGTGTGTGGCCGAGCATACGGTGCACTCGGAGCCTTTGGGCATCAACGTGCGCTATCCGGTCTATCTGAGCGCCAATGCGGTGAATGCGGGCGAGAAGAACGAACCTTATCTGGCCTCCTGCTACGACAGTGTAAAATACCGTTTGCTGACGTGGAACGCGGGCGAGGATTACACGATTTCGTGGCTGCGCAACGGCAAGGAGGTGATTTACGAGGGGCAGGTGCATTCCGACGACGAGGAGCATTCCGAAACCGACGTGGTGTTGCCGCGCACGGGCTTCTACGACAATTATGTGTGCGAGATTTCGAACACTTCCATGCCTTGCGCCGTGTTCAACTCCATCTCCACCGAGGGAGCCTATCTCAATACGGCCTACACGCCCAATAATGTGCCCGAGCATGTATTCCACGTATCGGCGCCGGCCGAGCTTATGCCCATTCAGACCAACTTTGCGATGCAGGCGGTCTGCGAGAGCTCGCCCATCACCGTCACCACAGACATACGCTATCTTCCGCGCGACTTCGTGATGATCTGGTTCAAGAAAAACACGGCAGGCGACAGTACTTTATTGGGCTACTATCGTTATGATGCGCAGGACGAGAGAAACAATTTCAACAAGGGTTGCCAACCGCCGGAAATCCTCGCCGACATAAACACCATAGATTACGACCTTGTCAAGATACTGGGCTATAAATCTACGGTGACCAACGCGAGCATCTCCAGCTCCGACGCGCCTATGGCCAAGATCCGTTCCGTGGTGGAAGAGGGTTTTAAACTGGTGCTCAACGACCCCTCGTTGAACAGAACCGGTGTGGACCTCAGTCACCTGAACGGAGGTTTCGAGGCGGGCGATGCGGTCTTTTATGTGCTCTATACGCCGGGCAGCGAATGCGGCACGGGACTGCGCCGCTACCGTTCGGAAGACTTTGTGCCCAATCTGATAGAATATCGCGATTACAGCGCCCTGCCTTTGGTGCTGACCAAACAGGGTTCCGAATACAACTGTCCCACCGCGCCTATGGTGGTGGCGGCCTCCATTCCCGGCCTGCCCGACGACATCAAGCCTCTCGTGCACTACGAATGGCGTTTTGACGGCCGTCTTTGGATAGACAACCGCAGCTACTATCTGAATCCGTCGCTCGAAAGCGACCTTTTCCCCGATTTCTCGGTGCTGGGCGCGCAGAAAGACACGCTCTACGTGACGCATTCGCCTTCGAACATAAAGATCACCTGCCGGGCCGTGCTCGATTTCTCGTGCGGGGTGTGGGGCAGCAACAAATACAAGGGCTTCAACTTCGACGACCATATCACCGTGGGGGCTCCCGACTTCACCATTACCCATACCGAGGCCGACACGATTGTGTGCGAGGGCAGCGAGGTGATGCTCTGGGCGCGTGCCAACGAGAAGAACAAGACCTATAAGAACAAACGCAAGGCGGCCAAGGCGGCGGCCGAATACGAATATGCCTGGAACGTCGACTGGGCGAGTCTGCCCAAGGAGGGAGCCCCCAAAGAGGGTTCTTCGGTGGTGGGTATGGAGGCTTCGGGCGAACTTTCGGTAACGCCTTCGCCCGCCGTGGTGCCGCAGGGCTACTGGGACGACTGGAACGGTGTGGACGGCGTCACCACCTACTATCTGAGTGTGCATCACAAGAGTTCCGATTGCTGGGCCTACGATTCGGTGCAGATACTTTCGGCGCCTGACAAGGAATGGCCGGTGTCGCTCGAATTTACCAAACAAGGGGTGTGGTGCGACAGTGTGCTGAAAGGCTCCGGCGCGCAGAAACTCTATCTGGACAACCCTGGAGGGGAGGAGCTTTCCCGTGCGTGGTATCTCAACGGCAAGCGTCAGTTCGACTGGAACAGCGATACCATCTGCGTGGCGGGTTACCTTACCTCCGACACCCTCAGCGTGCGGGTATCTTCCGACTTGGTTACCTGTCGTCCTTATACAAAGATATTGAAGATAGGCATTCCCTATCACGAGAGCCCTGTGGATGTGCTGACGCTGGCCACGCCCGAATCGGCCAAGGTGGGCGAGAGGGTGATGCTGGACGCGGGCGCGGTGTACAAGGGTTTGTGGGGTACGCAGGACGATGATTATGTGCATAATGTAAACTACCGTTGGGAAAAACGGGAGCGCGACGGTTCGTGGACGGCGGTGTCTGACGCCCTGCACGGCATCAGCGACCCGAAATACAACACCGACTCGATGACGGTGGTGGTGCCCGACTATACGCCGCGCTACCGTGTCATCGCCGAGGGTTTCCAACAGGTGTGCCCCGCCGATACGGGCTATGTGGAGATTCCCGTGGCCGTTCCGACCGGGGTGACCATCGACGTGGTGGAGATTCTGGGCGACGGCAGCGACGGACAGTCTATCTTCGGTCTGTGCAGCCAGACGGACGATTATGTAAAGGCTACGGGTGTTTCCGGCAATACGGGCACCTACAGGGATACGCTTTTTGATGTGTTCACGGGCGATAAGGTGCGGGTGCGGGTTTCTCCGCAGAACCCGGGTGCCGAATCGTGGGTGATGTACTATCTCAACGGCAAGCCGTATGCGGCGGGGCCCGTGGGTTCGGCGCGTCCCAATCCGCGTCTGCCCGAGCCGGGTACGGTTTCGTATGAAATTCTTGCCGACGGGGGATACTGCGATATGCCGCTCAAGGAGTTCGATAAGGTGTATGTGATGTACGGCACCGATACCATCAGCGCCGACGGTCTCAACACGCATTACAGTTCGCGCTACGAGATGTGGAGGGTGGAGCCCAACGGGATTTTGCAGTTGGTGAGCGACGACCAGGTGGTTTGTCCGGGCGGCAGGGTGGACTTGCGGGCCTATTTCGAGGATTCGGTGGATACTTACGGGCATATCGACAAGACGCAGGAGTTGGAGTGGGCGCCGGCGGAGGCCTTGGACGGCACGCCCAAGGGCTGGACGGCGGTGGGCACGCCCTCCGAGGAGACGGTCTACAAGGTGAGTGCGGTGGACGGTATGCATTGTCCTTGGACGGATTCGTTGCGTATCTATATGATGCAGGAGGGCGTGGCGTTCTCCGTGCCTTTCAAGCTTGCCTCGCACGACAGTGTGTTCTGCGGCAGGCAGGTGCAGGCTTGCCTTCATGCCTACATGCCCGACAACAACAAGGATCTTTCGCATACTTTCTCCGAGATAAACTATTATGTGTGTGATGCTTCGGGTGCCGTGCAGGCTTCGGTCAAGGGCTTCGACACCATCCGGCTTCCGATAGACGTGCAGGATGGCTGGATGGCCTACGCCACGGCCACGCTCAAGGTGGAGTGCAACACGGCCTTGTCGTATTCCGACACGGTGGTGTTCCGTGCCTTGGCTCTTCCGTGCATCGACAGGATTTCGCCTGTGTCGGGCGATACGGCGGTGTGTGCGTCCAATGCTTTGGTGATGAAATACGCCCAGCAGCCGGGTTGCGGCTTTGCCTGGCATTCGGTGCTGGCTCCGATGTGGGGCGGTGACGCGAACTTGGAGCGGGCCTACCGTGTGGACCGCAACACGCAGGTGGTGTTCGAGGCCTACCGCAACGATCTGCCTTCGTGCCGCCTTTTCGACACGGTCTATGTGGAGGTGCTTTCGGGTGGTCTGTCGGGACTGCCTTCGCTCACGCTTTCCGCTTCGGCGGGGGCGTCCTGCGGGGAGAACGATAGCGTCACCTATACGTTGCAGAAACGTAATTGCGATACGATCATCTGGTATGTGAACGGGGTGGAGGCCGCGCGCGACGTGACGTCCTTGACCCGTGTTCCGAGATACAGCGGTCTTACCGGTGCGCCCGACACCGTGCAGGTGTACGGGTCGCGCGCGGCCAACGTCTGCGCCGATTTCGCTTCTACGTGGAGCGAGAGTGTGGTGACGCGCCGTGTGGAGAAACCGGTCATCACCTATGTCACCCCCGATACGATGGTAAAACAGAAAGACGTGCTCAAGCTGCAGGCCACGGCCACGGTGCAGGACGGCGCCGCCGCTTCTTTCCTGTGGATCAAGGGTGAGGACGAGGAGGTAGGCCGTGCCTCTATCTGCCGTCTGCCGATTACCGAGGCGGAGGTATTTACAGTAAAGGTCTATCAGCAAGCGGCTTTGGATATGGCGGAAAACTGTTACAGCCAGGCGGTGGTGAACGTGTCAGTGATTTCCGAAGGTGGCGACACGATAGAGCCTCTGCCCATACTGCCTTCGCTTGTGCTTTCTTCCTCGGCGCTGTGGCTCTGCGGAGAGGACTCCGTGCTCTATACCT
>CAZEOJ010000115.1:2214-4788 GCA_964513825.1 uncultured Bacteroidaceae bacterium | reverse complement strand
TCCTCGTCCCCCACCTCGCCCTCGACAAAATGACCGCCTTTGCACGGTAAACCACCTCTCCACCCTTTTTAACAATTTTTAACAAAATTTAACAAACGTTAACATTTTCATATCGTTATAGCAACTATCTTTGCCAAAAAACAAAGATATATGCAAGCGCCCCATCAACTTTCCGACACAAAAAAGGAAATATACAATAAAGCCGCTGAGGCTATAAAAACGGCAATCCTTCAATGCCAATATGTCGCGTTGTCCCAAATAAACGCCGTACAACTCTCGCTATATTTTTCCATTGGCCGGTATATCGCAAATCATTCACGTGCGGGCTTCTGGGGAAAAGGAGCCTTGAAACATATCAGCGAAAAACTCAACAAAGATTTACCCGGTCTTCGTGGATTTAGTGAACCGAGTTTGCGAAAGATGCGTATCTTTTACGAAGAATGGGCCGATTCGTTCGTCACAACGAACAAAAACCCCACACCCTTGTCGGAAGAAAGCATTCTTGTCGAAATTCGTTCGTTGCAACGAACGAATTTCGATGATACAGATTTCGAACAATTTATAAAAGTTCCGTTCACCCATCATTATACAATTCTCTCAAAAGAAAAGAGGCTTGAAGCAAGGAAATACTATATCGATTTATGCGCACGCGAATTCTTGTCCGAAAAGTCGTTAGCGAAAATAATCGTAAGCAGGGATTTTGATCATCAAGGACAACTGCCCAACAACTTCGGCAGTCGGATTTCAGCATCCAATCTCGCAAGGAAAGCCGTGATGGCGTTTAAGGATGAATATATGCTCGACTTCATCAATACCGAACAGATTGGAGAAAGAGATGACGACAATGTGGATGAAAACATCATCGAACAGCAGATAGTCCATAATATCAAGAATTTCATTATGACATTCGGAAAGGATTTCGCTTTTATAGGCAATCAGTTCCGTATAGACGCTTTCGGAGAATCGCATTTTATCGATTTACTGTTTTACAATCGTGAACTTTCCTGTTTGGTGGCGATTGAGCTAAAAAACGGCAAACTGAAACCCGCCTATATGGGACAACTACGGGATTATTTGTCGTTGCTGGACGATTTTGTAAGGAAGCCCCACGAAAACCAAAGTATAGGCATCATACTATGCAAGAATATGAACACAGTTAGAGCTGAATATCTTGTACGTCAATACGATAAACCTATTGGTGCGGCAACATACAAAACACGTGCGGATATGCCCGAGAAATTGCGCGATGCCCTCCCCGACATAGAAGATCTAAAAAAGTTATTCTAAATGTTGGTACTTCGCAATAGCAATTCTCATCAAAATTCATTAAATTCGCGGCGCGTAAAAAACAATACCTGATATGAGATTTATCGTCAACAGCAAAGTTCTCCTGGAGAACCTGCAGAGCGTGAGCATCCTCCTCACCGAGAACAAAGCGCTCCCCATCCTCGAGAAGTGCCTTTTCAAAGTGGCCGGCAACACCCTCACCCTCGTCGCCTCCGACTCCGAATCCACCGCCGTGGTGGACGTTCCCCTCGAAGAAGTGACCGGCGAAGGCTCCCTCGCCATGCCCGCCCGCCAGCTCATGGAATACCTCAAGACCATCTCCGACATCCCCGTGGTGTTCGACATCAATACCGAAACCTCCGGCGTGCAGATTTCCACCGGCACCGGCCAGTCGAACATGGTAGGCGAGTCGGCCGAGACCTACCCCGAGATACCCGCGATGGACACCACCGGCCTCACCGCCGAGATACCCTCCGACGTGCTGGTACGCGCCATCTCCAAGACCATCTTCGCCACCGGCACCGACCAACTGCGCGTGGCCATGTGCGGCGTGCTCTTCGAGATGACCCCCAACGGCATCACCTTCGTGGCCACCGACGCCCACAAACTGGTGCGCTACCGCCGCCCCGACATCGCCGCCCCCAAAGAAACCTCTTTCGTGGTGCCCAAGAAAGCCCTCATGCTCCTCAAGAACATGCTCTCGCTGCGCAAGGAATCCACCCCCGTGCGCATGGACGCCACCGATAAGAACCTCATCCTGCAATACGCCAACGTAAAGATAGGCTGCCGCCTCATCGACGGCCGCTATCCCAACTACGAGGCCGTGATTCCCAAGGACAACCCCAACAGGCTCACCATATCGCGCTCCAGCTTCCTCAACTGCATCCGCCGCGTGTGCATCTTTGCCAGCAAAGCCATGCCGCAGGCCAAACTGAGCCTTACCGGAGCCTCCGAAATCCTGGTGTCGGCCGAAGACGTGGAAAGCTCCAGCTCGTCGAAGGAACGCCTCGCCTGCCAGTACGAGGGCGAACCGATGGAGATAGGCTTCAACGCCAAGTACTTCTTCGAGATGCTCAACAACGTGGAGAGCGAGGACGTGTGTCTGGAACTGTCCACCCCCAACCGTGCGGGTCTGATTGTGCCTGTGGGGGATGATGAGAAGAAGGAGGATCTGCTGATGCTGGTGATGCCGGTGATGTTGTAGGGAGGGCGTCCAATATATTAATACGAAGAAACCTTTTAAAATCAAAGTATATGGCAAAATTTCAGGGAGCCCTTGTCGTTGAC
>CAZEOJ010000115.1:0-2114 GCA_964513825.1 uncultured Bacteroidaceae bacterium | reverse complement strand
TATATGGCAAAATTTCAGGGAGCCCTTGTCGTTGACAAGGAAAAATGCAAGGGCTGCGGAATCTGCGTGTCGATTTGCCCCACCAAGGCGATCGGCCTGTCGAAAGAAGTAAACGGCAAAGGCTATCACTTTGCCCTGCTCGCCAACGAAGAGGCCTGCGTAGGCTGCGCCTCCTGCGGTCACATCTGTCCCGACGGCGTCATCACCGTATACAGGGCTCAAGTAAATTAATAAAAATTCTAAAAAGATACAATCATGGAAGACTTGCGTCTTATGAAAGGAAACGAGGCTTTCGCCGAATCGGCCATCCGCGCAGGGTGCGACGGCTATTTCGGTTATCCCATCACCCCCCAGTCGGAAGTGATGGAATACCTCATGAAAGAACGGCCCGAAAACCGCACGGGAATGGTGGTCCTTCAAGCCGAAAGCGAAGTTTCGTCTATAAACATGGTCTATGCCGGCGCAGGCTGCGGCAAGCGCGTCATGACCTCCACCTCCAGCCCCGGATACAGTCTTATGCAGGAAGGCATGTCGTATATCGCGGCCGCCGAACTGCCCTGTCTTGTACTTAACGTGGTGCGCGGCGGTCCCGGTCTGGGCACCATCCAGCCCTCGCAGAGCGACTATTTCCAGTCCACCAAAGGCGGCGGCCACGGCGACTACCGTCTTATCGTGCTCGCCCCCTCGTCGGTGCAGGAAATGGCCGACTTCGTGCCTATGGGCTTCGACCTCGCCTTCAAATACCGCAACCCCGTGTTGATGCTGGCCGACGGCGTCATCGGACAGACGATGGAGAAAGTGGTGCTGCCCCCGCAGCGTCCCCGCTTCACCGAAGACGAGATTCGCCGCAACACCCCCTGGGCTACCGTAGGCAAGGGCATCGACCGCGAGCATAACATCATCACCTCGCTCGACCTGCAGGCCGACAGCCAGGAACGCCACGTGATGCACTTGCAGGAGAAGTACCGCGAAATCGAGGCCAACGAGGCCCGTTGCGAGAAAATCAACTGCGACGATGCCGAATACGTGTTGGTGGCCTACGGCTCCTCGGCGCGTATCTGCCAGAAAGCTATGGACTTGCTCCGCGCCGAAGGCGTCAAGGTAGGTCTGTTGCGCCCCATCACCCTCTGGCCTTTCCCCACCAAGGACATCCAGTCGCTCCTGCCCCACGTAAAAGGCTTCATGTCGGTGGAGATGAGCCTCGGACAGATGGTCGAGGACGTGAAACTGGCCGTGGAAGGCAAAGTGAAAGTGGAGTTCTTCGGACGCTGCGGCGGTATCGTTCCCGCTCCCGAAGAGGTAGTTCACGCGGTAAAAACCAAATTATTATAGGAGGGAGAAGATATGGCATCAGAGATTTGCAAACCCGAGAATCTGGTTTATAAGAAAACGTCGTTGCTCACCGACAAGATCATGCACTACTGCCCCGGCTGCGGTCACGGCACCATTCACCGCACGCTCATGGAAGTGGTGGACGAGAAAGGCTTGCAGGACAAGACCGTGGGCATCGCGCCCGTGGGTTGTTCGGTGTTGGCCTACGACTATATGAATGTGGATATGCAGGAGGCCGCGCACGGACGTGCGCCCGCGTTGGCCACGGCCATCAAGCGCCTCATGCCCGAAAAGTTCGTCTTTACCTATCAGGGCGACGGCGACCTGGCGGCCATCGGTACGGCCGAGACCATTCACGCCTGCAACCGAGGCGAGAAGATTTTGATGGTGTTCGTCAACAACGCCATCTACGGTATGACCGGCGGTCAGATGGCGCCCACCACGCTCGAGGGTATGAAGACCGTCACCTCGCCCTATGGCCGCGACGTGGAGAAGGTGGGTTGGCCGTTGCGCATCACCGAAATGGTGTCGCAGCTCAACGGCGTTTACAGCGCCTCGCGCCACACCGTGCACACGCCCGCTGCGGTGGCCAAGCTCAAGAAGGCCTTGCACAAGGCTATCGACGATGTGATGGCCGGCAAGGGAACCTGCTTTATCGAAGTCTGCTCTTCGTGTAACTCGGGGTGGAAGATGAGTCCTGTCGACGCCAACAAGTGGATGGAAGACAATGTGCTCAAGTACTTTATCCCCGGCGACATCAAAGTAGACGGCAAGTTGGTAAG
>CAZEOJ010000114.1:0-4816 GCA_964513825.1 uncultured Bacteroidaceae bacterium | reverse complement strand
ACTCTATACCCGACGCGGGTGGGGGAGTCGGCGGAGATGATCTTGGTCTCCACGCCGGTCTTGCGCAGGAAGCGCACCAACAGCAGGATTTGGTCGAAATTGAGGTCTTTGGCGCAGAAAATCACCTCGCCGATGCGGTTCACCTGAATCTGCTCGTTGAGCACGCTGAGCGCGTCGTTTACCCGCAGGGCAAAGATATGTTCGGGACGGATGCCCTCCTCTTGCAGAATGGCCTGCACCCGCGCCTGTTCGTCACGCCCTCCCACAATCAGATAGTTTTTGTTGCGCCGCACCGAAAGCGGAAAACTCTTGCGGAAAATCTTACCGACAATCCAACGCGACAGGCAGGCCACGCACAGACACAGCAAGCCGCCCGCCACCACGGTAAAACGGCTGAACTGCCATTCGGCGCCCGCCAGGGCGCCGCCCAAAAGACAAACCGCTATACCCGTCAGAAAACCCCAGGCCGTTTTTTTGAGCGAGAGGGGGATACGGTAGGCACCCCACGCCCCGCAACAGATCATCATCACCGCCGCGAAGACGGGAAGCACCACATTCCGGTACACGGGCGGGTAGTGGTCGGGACTGTGGAAGAACACCTGCGCCCAAAAGCACGAGAAAGTCACCAAGACCGCATACGAAAGAAGGAAATCGACAAGCGGAAGAAAAATCTTCCTGAGCGCGCGCGAAAGCATCGAAAGCACGGCCCGGAGCCAGATGGCGATGCGGATGATGTAGAGATAGAGCTTGTATCGGCCCGTGGAAAAATACTTCTTGACAAAGATTTCCATAGCCTTGTAGAACACCAGCACATAGTTGAGGCTGCCCTTGCGGGTGGATTCGCCTTTGTAGTGGATGATGTTGGTGTGCGGGAAATAATAGTTTTTGTAGCCGCCCAGCAGGATACGGTAGGAAAGGTCGATGTCCTCGCCGTACATGAAGAAAGTCTCGTCGAGCAGACCCACTTTGTCGAGCGTCTCGCGCCGGAGCAGCATGAACGCGCCCGAAAGTATCTCCACCGGGTTGATTTCGTCGGAGTTCAGATGCCCCATGTAATAGGAGGCGAACCGCTTGGAACGGGGAAAGAACTTGCAAAGCCCCGACATCTTGTAGAAAGCCGTGGAAGGCGTGGGAACGCCCCGTTTCGACTCTTTGAGATAACGCCCCTGACCGTCGAGCATCTTTACGCCCAGCCCGCCGGCATCGGGATGGCTCTCCATAAAGGAAAGGCATTTTTGGAGGGTGTCGTTCTCGATGAGGGTGTCGGGATTGAGCAGGAGCACATATTTGGCCTCGCTTTGGCGGATGGCCTGGTTGTTGGCTTTGGCGAAACCGGTGTTCTCCGTGTTGGCGATGAGCCTCACCCAAGGGAACTTCTCGCGGAGCATCTCCACCGAGCCGTCCACCGAATGGTTGTCGACGACAAAAACCTCGTAGTCCTTGCCGCAGGTCAATCCCTCGCTCTGTTGCACGGAACGGAGGCATTGCGCCAGAAAAGACTTGACGTTGTAGTTGACGATGACTATCGAGAGCAGCATGTTTCGATGATGTTGCGTACAGGTTCGGAAACGAAGCCCTTGCAGGAGCCTCCGTGCAGGAGAATGTCGCGTACCACGGTGGAACGGATGAAGCCGTAGCGGGGCTCGGTGAGCAGAAAAACGCTCTCGATGTCGGGACAAAGCGCGCGGTTGGCGTCGGCGATGACCTGTTCGAAATCGAGGTCGCCGGCCGTGCGGATGCCCCGCAGGATATAGCGGGCGTTCTTGGCGCGGCAATAATCGACGGTGAGGGTTTGGAAACTGTCCACCTCGATTTTCTCCTCACCCGCAAAGCGCCGCTCGATGAAACGGCGGCGGACCTCCACGGGAAACATTCCGTTCTTTTCGCTGTTGGTGCCTATCGCCACCACGATTTTGTCGAAGAGGGGCAGGGCCCGTTCGATGATGTTCTCGTGCCCCAAGGTAAGCGGGTCGAACGAACCGGCAAAGACAGCGATCTTAGGTGCGCACATGGTGTGTGAATTAAAAAGAAAGCCGGCTGCGTAGGGCAAACCGGCTTTCCCGTTGGAAATTCTAAAACCTACTCATCCTTCTTTTCGGCGGCTTCCATCGCGTCTTTCAGGTTCGAAAGCGCGGCGATGTCGCCCAACGTGGTCTTTTCGGAAGACTCGTTGAGTTTCTTGACCGCCTTGGCCGTGTTGTCGGCGTTCTTCCGGTTCTCGTTTTCGGTCTTGGCGCGTTCTTCGGCGGCTTCTTCCTGATGGATGCGGGTGTGCGAAACCACGATGCGCTTGTTGTCCTTGCTGAATTCGATAACCTTGAAGTCGGCCTGTTCTTCGGCTTTGAGGTTGCTGCCGTCGGCCTTCACCAAGTGACGGGCGGGGCAGAAGCCCTCTACGCCATAGGGCAGAACCACCACGGCACCCTTGTCGTTTACCGAAGCCACGGTGCCTTTCTGCAAGCTGCCTACCGCGAACAACGATTCGTAAACGTCCCAGGGGTTTTCTTCCAGTTGCTTGTGACCGAGGCTCAGACGACGGTTCTCCACGTCGATGTCCAGAACAATCACGTCAATCTTCTCACCGATCTTGGTGAATTCGGCGGGATGTTTGATTTTCTTGGACCAGCTCAGGTCGCTGATGTGAATCAAACCGTCGATGCCTTCTTCCAATTCCACGAAAATACCGAAGTTGGTGAAGTTGCGCACCGTGGCGGTGTGACGCGAGTTGACGGGATATTTCTCGGTGATGTGTTGCCAGGGATCGGGCGTGAGTTGCTTGATACCCAGGCTCATCTTGCGTTCTTCGCGGTCGAGGGTGAGGATGACGGCCTCCACTTCGTCGCCCACTTTCAGGAAATCCTGAGCGGAACGCAGGTGCTGCGACCACGACATCTCCGAAACGTGAATCAAGCCTTCCACACCGGGAATCAACTCTACGAAAGCACCGTAGTCGGCCAGAACCACTACCTTGCCCTTTACCTTGTCGCCCACCTTGAGGTTGGGATCGAGCGAATCCCAAGGATGCGGGGTAAGTTGTTTCAGACCGAGCGCGATACGCTTCTTGTTCTCGTCGAAATCGAGGATGACCACGTTGATCTTCTCGTCCAGTTTCACCACTTCTTCGGGGTGGTTTACACGACCCCAGCTCAGGTCGGTGATGTGAATCAAGCCGTCTACGCCGCCGAGGTCCACGAACACACCGTAGGAGGTGATGTTCTTGACGGTGCCTTCCAGCACCTGACCCTTCTGCAACTTGGACATGATTTCGGCCTTCTGCTGTTCGATCTCGTCTTCGATGAGCGCCTTGTGCGAAACCACCACGTTCTTGTATTCGTGATTGATTTTGACAACCTTGAATTCCATCGTCTTGTTCACGAACACATCGTAGTCGCGGATAGGCTTCACGTCGATCTGCGAACCGGGCAAGAACGCCTCGATGCCGAATACATCGACGATCAAGCCGCCTTTGGTGCGGCTCTTGACGAAACCGGTGATGATTTCTTCTTTGTCGAAGGCTTCGTTGACTCTTTCCCACGATTTGAGGATGCGGGCCTTTTTATGCGAGAGGACCAGCTGACCGGAGGCGTCTTCGGGGCTTTCCACATAAACTTCCACCGTGTCGCCCGCTTTCAGTTCGGGGTTGTAGCGGAATTCGGAAACGGGAATGATGCCATCGGATTTGTAGCCGATGTTCACCACCACCTCGCGGTTGTTCTTCGAAACCACAACGCCTTCTATAACCTGCTGTTCGGTAATCTGTTTGAGCGAATTACCGTACTGCTCGTCGCGAGGGTCGTCGCTTTTCTGCTGTTCCTTTTCCTTTTTGATTTTGTGTTGTTCGAGTTCATCCCAGTTGAATTCCTCGATACCGGCTTTAGCCATTTCTGCTGCCATTGTCGGATTGATTTTCTGTGCTCTCCGCGCGCATACCCGGAAATGCGTGCCGGAAAGCGAGTTTGACTTGTGTTTTGGGCGCGGAGGCCGGGTACCTTCCGCGCAAAAGGACGGCGAAGATACGATAAATTTTCGGGAAAGTGAAATATTAAAGGAGGATAGGTGCGGTATGGTCGCGGTCGGTATAGCGTTCGAAGCGGAATTCGGGCATACCCAACGCCATGCCGGCAAAAATCTCCATGTCTTTTTCCAATCCCAGCATTCGGGGCAGGCGCTTTTTTCTGTCCTGCTTCATGCCCGAAAGCACAAAACCCGTGTAGAACTGCGCCACGCCGAGGCTTTCGGCCATAAGGGAAGCGTTCTGATAGGCCAGGTTGCAGTCGGCGCAACCGAAACGGCTCTTGGAGGGGGCGCAGAACAACAGGACCGCTCGGGCGCGGTGCAGCACGGGGTCGCCCTTGCCTTCGTGAAACTTGCGGTGCATGGCCTTCAACTTGGGTATCATGGCATAGACCTGAGCCATTTTCTTATGCAGCAGGCATTTCAGCAGAGGATTCTCCAAGGGCTTCACCGCATGGACGAAGGTGTCGACGGTGAGGGCGGCGATGCGTTCCAGCATTTCGGGCGCGGTGACGGCCACCACCTGTATGTTGCGCGTGTTCTGCGCCGTGGGGGCGGCGTAGGCCGCGTCTATGATGCGGTTGAGGCTGGGTTGCGGAACGGCCTGGGCGGTAAAGGCACGGTTGCTGCGGCGGGCGTTGAGCAACAGCGCCACCTGCTCGGGCGAGGGCAGGTCGTTCAAGGCGTAATCGTGCATCGCATTTTCGGGAAACAGCGTGTGCGCCACCGCCTTGGTGGGGCATATATCGGCGCAGTGCCCGCAACGTATGCAGAATTGTTCTTTCTGAACCTGCATCTTGCC
>CAZEOJ010000113.1:0-4818 GCA_964513825.1 uncultured Bacteroidaceae bacterium | reverse complement strand
CCCCGACCCTCTGCTTGTAAGGCAGACGCTCTGAACCAACTGAGCTAAGCTCCCGGCGAAAGAGGGTGCAAAGATACGGCGATTTTTTAAAAATGCAAACTTTTGCGAAAAAAAATTTACAAACCAAAAATTCGTATATTCGCAGTTTATCTTTTTTAAAAAAGGAGAAGATATGGAAAAGATTATCGAGGCATCGGAAATGCCCCTCAACTCCGACGGCAGTATCTATCACCTCCGCCTGCAACCCGAGCAGCTTGCCCCCAATGTGATTCTGGTGGGCGACCCCGGACGTGTGCCCGTGGTTTCGCGCCACTTCGACCGCGTGGATGTAAAGGTGCAGAACCGCGAACTGGTCACCCATACGGGCGTGCTCAACGGCACCCCTATCACCGTCCTCTCCACCGGCATGGGCACCGACAATATCGATATCGTCATCAACGAACTGGACGCGCTTGTCAACGTAGACCTCAAAAAACGTGTACGCAAGGATACCCACACCGCCTTGAACCTGGTGCGTCTGGGCACCAGCGGCAGTTTTCAGGCCGAATACGAGGTAAACACGTTCTGCGCCTCGCAATACGGCTTGGGTTTCGACGGTCTGCTCAACTACTACGATGTGCCCGAGAGTCTTTTCGAGAAAGATATGATGCAGGCTTTCGACGCGCACATGAAACAGCCCGCCGACTTCGCGCACCCCTATATCGTGGCGTGTTCGCAGGATTTGATGGACAAGGTGGGCTTTGACATGCACAAAGGCATCACCGCCACCGCGCCCGGTTTCTTCGCCCCGCAGGGTCGTGTGGTGAACCTGCCCCTGCGCTTCCCCGAACAGAACGAACGGTTGGAAACCTTCGACTATAAAGGAAACCGCATCAGCAATATGGAAATGGAAACCTCGGCCCTCTACGGGCTGGGGCGCGCCATGGGGCACAACTGCCTCACCGTATGCGTGTTGATTGCCAACCGCCGCACCATGACTTTCAGCAAAGACTACCACCCTTATGTGGAATCGCTGATTGAGGTGGTGACCGAACGTCTTACCAAGTAATTCCGCAACGGGCCGTCATGAGCGATAGCAGCCGCGAAAAGAACATACGGGCCTTGGTGGGCATGATGAACGAGCCCGACCCTGAGTTTTACGGAAAATTCCGTGAAGCCCTGCTGGCCGTGGGCGACGAGGCCATTCCTTTTGTGGACGAGGCCTTGCGGAACGCCACCGACGAGCAGACATGCCAACGCTTGCAGGATCTGCTCAACACCCTGCGGGTGGAGGGTGTCTGCCGCGAGCTCACGGCATGGAAAGCCGAGGAGGAGCCCGATTTGCTGCGCGGCTTCTATTGGGTGTCCAAAGCCTTCTACCCCAACTTGGAGTGGGAGGAGGTGCGCGACGACTTCAACAATCTTTTCGGCGACGGCTGGCAACTGCTCGATTCGTCCACCTATCTGCGCAATACCCTCGCCCGCTACAACAACTTCTTTTTCAATATCTGCGGGTTCTCGTTAGGCAAGCGACTCACCGAAACATACAGTTTCGCCGACTTCTTCCTGCCCAACCTCCTGCACCGGCGGCAAGGCAACGAGCGGGCATTGGCGTTGGTCTACCATTATCTGGCACAACGCAACCGCATTCCCGTGTTCCTGTTCAACCTCCCTATCGTCAACCTGTTGGCCTGCACCACCGATATTTCGCTGCCCAACAAAGACGATGTGCGCTTCTGCATCGACATCACCCAACGCGGCGCTATGGTGCACCGCATGGACCTGGAACCGGTCTTCTCGCAGAAAACACAGATTCAGCTTTGCAATACCATACAGGCTCTGCAAGACTATGTCAAGCTTCTTTTTCTTATGGTGAACCTCAACGAGAAAGAGACTTTTAAAAAAGAAACCGCCCGCAAACTGCACCTCTGTCTGGGGTCATCGCCCCTGAGCGCGGCTTTTTCGCCCCAGCCCGGCGACAATCTCGGCGAGGGCGACTGGTCTTAATCTGCAAGTTATGAACACAATTTCTTTCACCCAACTGCCCGGCCGGCCCTCGTGCAAGGTTTATCATAAACCCGGCCAAGAGAAATTGACCTTGAAAAACGTCTTCGACGAGGCGCAAAACATCCTGATTGTGGGACATCAGAACCCCGACGGCGATGCGGTGGGCTCCACACAGGCCTTATACCGCTACTTAAAGATTTCGGGAAAGCACGCCTCGGTGATCTACCCCAACGGCTGCGCCCGCAACCTGCTGTGGATGGACACCGACCGCAAGGCACGCAACTTCGTCCACCACCCCGAGGAAGTGAAGCGCATGGTGGAAGACTGCGACCTGCTCTGCGTGCTCGATTTCAACCGTCTGGGACGAACCGAAGCCCTCGCGCCCGTATTGCAGGCCAAACAGGTGCGGCGCATCATGATAGACCACCACCTGGAGCCCGAATGGAACGATTTTGATTTGGGTTTCTCCGACACCACGGTCAGCTCCACCTGCGAACTGCTTTACCATGTGTTCCAAGCCGAACTCGACCCCGCGCGGATAGACGTACACACGGCCGAATGCCTCTATGCGGGCATCAGCACCGATACGGGTTCGTTCAGCTATTCCTGCGGCCACAAAGAGTTGTTCTCCACTATCGCCGACCTCATTTCCAAAGGACTCGACACGGTAAAGGTGCATCAGCGCATCTTCGACAATTTCTCGGAAAGCCGCACCCGCCTGTTGGGTTGCTGTCTGGGAGAGCGGTTGATCGTGAAGCCCGAATATCATACCGCCTATATGTATCTGAGCGATGCCGAGCTGAAGAAATACAACTACCAGTCGGGCGATACCGAAGGCATCGTGAACTACGGACTGAGCATCGCGGGCATACGGTTCGCTGCCTTCTTCACGCAACGCGAGGGGCGTATCCGCATGTCGTTCCGCTCGCAGGGCAATATCGATGTGAATATCTTTGCGAAAGAGTATTTTAACGGAGGCGGGCACAAGAATGCGGCCGGCGGCATGTCGACCGATTCGTTGGAGGCGGTATTGGCCAAGTTCGAAGCCGTGCTGCCACAATATTATAAAGAGCATATCGAACCTCACCTACTCCCCGAAGATTTTGAATAGAAATAGAAAATTTGGGATATTTTCCGGGCGGGCGGCCGCGCTTCTGACGGCCGGCCTTCTCGTGGGCACCCTGACGACAGGATGCCGCAAGGTGTACCGTGTGGAGCAAGCGGGCGCGGCCGCCCGCCCGCAACAGGTGGACCTTACCGCCGCGCAGGCCATTTCGGTGCGGCAGGAAATGGAAAGCATCGAGGCTTTTGTGGCGCGGAGCGGTTGGGACATGCGGCAGAGCGGCACAGGTCTTTGGTACGAAATCTACACAGAGGCCGCCGCAACGGCGCCGAAGGTGGAATACGGCAATGCCGTGAAAGCCGCCTACACGTTGAGGCTTTTGAACGGCTCTCTGGTAGAGGAATATACGGAAGAGAGACCCCGCACGTGGATTTTGGGGAAGAGCGAACTGACGGCGGGCCTTTCGGAAGCGCTGATGATGCTGAAAAAAGGCAGCAAGGCCCGCTTCATCCTGCCCTCGCATCTGGCCTACGGCTTTTCGGGAAACGGCACCGACATACCGCCCCGCGCCACCCTGCTCTACGACCTCGAAGTCTTGGAGGTGTTGGTAAATCCCGAACGTTGAAAACTTGCCTATTCTTCCGAATTTAACGAAATTTGCCGGCGGTCTGCTTTCGCGACCCGATTTGCGGGAAAGGACCTCCGCTTTGAAAAAAATTTAAAACGTATAAAAAATGAAAAAGACTCTTTGGTTAGGAATGATGCTGGCGGCCACCCTGTTGGTGTTCAGCGCCTGCGGCTCGAAAACCGAAAACGGATTGAAGTATAAGATTTTGGAGAAAGGTAACGGCCGCGCCGCCCAAATGGGCGACATCATCGAAGGCACGCTTACGCTTTCCAGCAACGATTCCGTGCTCTTCGCCCTCGACAAGACCGAAAAAATCTTTCAGATTTCCGAATCGATCTATCCCGGCGACCTCAACGAAGGCTTCCTCAAACTGCACGAAGGCGACAGCGCGGTGTTCTATGTACCCGTGGATTCGCTCGTCAAATACATGGGCGGCGGTATGCCCGATTTCGTGAAGGACTATATGGTCTACACGATCAAGGTACAGAAACTCTACACCGAAGAGGAATTGCAGCAAGAAGAGATGCTCGCTATGGCCGAGGCGCAGGAAAAGCAGACGCCCGCTATCGAGAAATATCTCGCCGACAACAATCTCCAAGCGCAGCCCGACGAAAACGGTCTGTATTTCATCACAACCAAAAAAGGTACGGGCAAAGTGGTGGAAAGAGGTCAGGAAGTATCGGTGAATTATGTAGGCAAACGTCTGGACGGTAAGATTTTCGACACCAACCTCGAAGATGTGGCGATGGCTAACGATATGTTCATGCCCGGCCGTCCCTACGAACCCATGACCTTCCATGCCGGTGTGGGACAGATGATTCCCGGTTTCGACATGGCGGTGCTCAAGATGAACAAGGGGAGCAAGGCCACGGTGATCATACCTTTCGAATTGGCCTACGGCCCTCGTGCGATGAGCGAGGAACTTCCCGCCTTCTCCACCCTGGTGTTCGAAATCGAATTGGTTGACATCCGATAAAGTTGCGTTTCTTGACAAAAAGAATCCTTGCAGGGATAGGTCTGTTGACCCTCCTTGTCTTTCACTGCCCCCGGTCCCAAGCCGAGGGCAGTCAATTTATACTCCGTGGTGAAATCCGCGAACGCGGCCTGTATTCGCACGGCTATATGAAAATGTTGGACAAAT
>CAZEOJ010000112.1:0-4840 GCA_964513825.1 uncultured Bacteroidaceae bacterium | reverse complement strand
AAAAATCCGTATATTCGCGCCTTATTTGAAAGAGGGAAATTCCCCGTTGCAACTATATTTATGGAAAATCTCATCAAGTTACGCAGGGGGCTCGATATCCGGATAGAAGGCTGTCCGGACAGCTCGCTGAACGCCCCTACGGTAAGTTACCGTAAGTATGCCGTGAAACCGACGGACTTCTACGGTATGCAGCCCAAACTCAAAGTGCAGGCTTCCGACCGCGTTTTGGCCGGCGACGCGCTTTTCTTCGACAAGAACCAGCCGCAGATCACGGTGAGTTCGCCGGTGAGCGGCACGGTGGACGAGATTGTGTACGGCGAGCGCCGCACGATTCTCGAAATCCGTATCTCGGCGGACGAGAAATTGGAATACAGGCAGTTCGGAGCGTTGGTGCAAGCCGATTTCACGCCCGAGAACATCAAGGAGAAGCTTTTGGCCTCCGGCCTGTGGGCGTTTATCCGTCAGCGTCCCTACGATTTGCCCGCCGACCCCGACACCACGCCCCGCGATATCTTCATCTCGGCCTTCGACACCGCGCCTTTCGCGCCCGACATGGACATGGTGGTGCACGGACAGGAAGAGTTCTTTCAGACGGGCGTCACCGCGCTCTCGCGTCTTACGCAAGGCAAGGTATATATAGGCGTGCACCGCAGCAAGACCGCTTCGACGGCCTTTACCCAGTGCCGCGACGCCGTGGTGGTGCCTTTCGACGGCCCGCACCCTTGCGGCAACGTGGGCGTGCAGATTCACCATATCAAGCCTATCAACAAGGGCGAGAGGATATGGTATGTGCATCCGCAGGACGTGATTGTCATGGGGCGGCTCTTTGCCAAAGGCATCTACGACGCCACTAAGATTGTGGCCCTTGCCGGCGGTCAGGTCATCAAGACCGGCTATCATAAGATTGTATCGGGGCTCAATTTGGATTATCTGCTCCGCGAGAACCTGAAAGAAGGCGATTCGCGCGTCATCAGCGGCAATATCCTCACGGGCACGCAGGTGTCGGCCAACGGCTATCTGGGGGCTTTCGACTCCCTTATCAGCGTGATTCCCGAGGGCGACCGCTACCGTTTCATGGGCTGGTTGACACCCGGGCTCAACACGTTCAGCTATTCGCATACGTTCTGGTCGTGGCTTTTCCGCTCGCGCCAATACCGCATCGACACCAACCGCAACGGCGACACGCGGGCGTTTGTGCTTACGGGACAATACGAGAAGGTGCTGCCTATGGACATCTATCCCATGCAGCTGCTCAAAGCCTGCCTGGCCAAAGACATCGAGAAAATGGAGGCGCTGGGTATCTACGAGGTTTCGCCCGAGGACTTTGCCTTGTGCGAGTATATAGATGCTTCCAAGATTGAGATTCAGGAGATTATCCGTCAAGGCTTGGAGTTGGTGCGCAAGGAGGTGGGTTGATGAGCTCCGCGGTGCGGTTCGGATGTTTTTAGCGGTTCGGATGTTTTTATAAGAAAAAGACAATAAGGAAATATGTTGAGAAATTTTATCGATCGGATAAAGCCTGATTTTGAGAAAGGAGGCAAGTGGGGGTTCCTTCACTCCACCTTCGAGGCTTTCGAGACCTTTTTGTTTGTGCCCAACGAGGTGACCCGCAAGGGCAGTCATGTGCGCGACGCCATAGATATGAAGCGCACCATGATTGTGGTGGTGTTGGCATTGATTCCCTGCTTGCTCTTCGGAACCTACAATGTGGGGCGTATGCACTTCGAGGCATTGGGCGAGGCGGCCGGCTTCTGGCGCATGTTCGGTTTCGGTGCGCTGAAAGTGTTGCCGATGTTGGTGGTGAGCTATGTGGTGGGCCTGGGCATCGAGTTCATCTTCGCGCAGGTGCGCGGACATCAGGTCAACGAGGGCTTTTTGGTGTCGGGTCTTCTGATTCCGATGATCTGCCCTCCCGATGTGCCTCTGTGGATGCTGGCCGTGGCGACGGCTTTCGCCGTATTGATCGGCAAGGAGGTGTTCGGCGGCACGGGCATGAATATCTGGAATCCGGCGCTTTTGGCGCGGGCGTTCCTCTTTTTCGCCTATCCGTCGCAGATGAGCGGCGACAGCGTGTGGGTGGCCGACGCGGTGTCGGGGCCTACGGCGCTTTCGATGTTCGCTTCGGGCAACATGGATGCCGTTCCCGCTTTGAGCGATCTGTTCTGGGGATTCGTTCCCGGCTCGGTGGGCGAGACCTCGGCTTTCTGCATTCTGTTGGGCGCCTTTCTCCTGCTTTGGACCGGCATCGGCAGTTTCCGCATCATGTTCAGCACGTTGCTCGGCGGTATCCTGATGATTTGGACGGCCCGTCTGGCGGGCGCCACCGACGCCACCGTGGCCCAGCACCTGCTTTCGGGCGGTTTCCTGTTCGGTATGGTGTTTATGGCCACCGACCCCGTCACCTCGGCGCAGACCCGTTGCGGAAAACTGATCTACGGCTTTCTGTTGGGGGTTATGGCCATGCTCATCCGCATCTGCAACCCTGCTTATCCCGAGGGTATGATGCTGGCGATATTGCTGATGAACACCTTCGCTCCGCTGATAGACTACGGGGTGGTGAATCAGAATATCCGCCGCCGCAGGAAGCGTCAGCTCAAAGCGGAGGCCGCCCGTCAAAACGTTTTAGCATAAACCGAAAAATCCTATCGAAGTATGTTTTCGAATCGATACACATTTATATATACCGGCATTCTGGTGGTGGCTGTCGCCGTGGTATTGGCCTTGGCGGCCACGTTGTTGCAGCCCATGCAGAACCGCAATCAGAAAGTGGCCAAGATGCAGGAAATCTTGAAGGCTTCGGGCGAGACCGTGGATGCCAAGCAGGCCGAAGACCGTTATAACGCCTTGATAATCGCCGAATTGCGGGTGGATAACCAAGGCGTTGTGCGGGCCGAATATCAGAATCAGGACGGCGATTGGAAGCAGACCGAGGGCGAGCCCTCCGTAAAGCGGGCTTTCGATTGCAACATGAAGGCCGAGCTGGCGAAAGGCGAGGCGGGCTTGTATCCCGTTTTTGTCTGCGCCGACGGTCTGTATATCGTGCCTTTGGAGGGCAAGGGTCTGTGGGGAAGCATCTGGGGCTACCTGGCGGTGGAGAGCGACTTCAACACCATTGCCGGCGTTACCTTCGGACACAAGAGCGAGACGCCCGGTCTGGGCGCGGAAATCGCCTCCGACGGTTTTCAGGCGCATTTCAAAGGAAAAAAATTGTTCGAGCCCTCGGGCGAATTCGTTTCGATTACCGTGCAGAAAGGCGGTGAGGCCAAGTATGCGGGTGATGTGAGCCATGCGGTGGATGCCGTTTCGGGCGGCACGATCACCAGCAACGGGGTGACGGCCATGCTCCGCGACTGTCTGCTGCACTATGTGCCTTTCTTCGAAAAGGGCAGGGGAGCGTTGCCCGCCGATACGCTCGCACAGGATTCTATCGTGGAGGAAGTGGTGCCCGAACCCGTACCGGAGCCCGCCCCCGCGCCCGTGGTGAAACCGCGTCCCCGCAAGGTGACCGCCGACACGGCCCCCGCGCCCTCCGCTGCCCCGGCTCCTGTGGCCGAACCCGCCCCTGCGGCGCAGGCCGCCCCGCAGGAACCCGCCCCGGAGCCTGCGCCGCAGCCCGCTCCCGAAAAGGTGGAGCAGCCCGAAGTGGCGCCCCAACCGGTGGAGACGCCCGACGACGCCTCCTCCTCCGAAAACGATCCTGACAAGGATTCCAAAAAAGGCAAGAAACAAAAACCGGCAAAAAAGGACTAATACGTTATGAAACTGTCTTCGTATATGAAAGAGTGGTTTTCCGCCAAGAATATGAAATTGGTGACGCGGCCTTTCGGCTCCGACAACCCTATCACCGTGCAGGTGCTGGGCATCTGTTCGGCGCTGGCCGTTACCGCCAAACTGCAACCGGCTATCGTGATGGCCCTCTCGGTCACCGTGGTGACGGCCCTGTCCAACCTTATCATCTCGGCGCTGCGCAATACGATTCCGCCCCGGGTGCGTATCATCGTGCAGCTCACCGTCATCGCCACCTTGGTGATTCTGGTCGATCAGGTGCTCAAAGCCGTGGCCTACGAGGTGAGCAAGCAACTTTCCGTCTTTGTGGGGCTCATCATCACCAACTGTATCGTGATGGGACGCTTGGAGGCTTTCGCCATGGCCAACAAGCCCTGGCCTTCGTTCCTCGACGGTCTGGGCAACGGCATCGGCTACGGCATGATTCTGGTGATTGTGGCCTTTGTGCGCGAACTCTTCGGTTCGGGCACCTTGTTCGGCTTCCGGGTGGTTCCCGAAAGCTTCTATGCGGCGGGCTACTCCAACAACGGTCTGTTTATCCTGCCGCCCATGGCCTTGATTGTGCTGGGCATCATCATTTGGATTCATCGTTCGCTTCACCGCGACTTAATCGAGAAATAGGAGGGTAGAGTATGGAAAATCTGTTCAGTCTTTTTGTCCGCTCCATTTTTGTGGACAACATGGTCTTCGCGTACTTTCTTGGGATGTGTTCCTATCTGGCCATTTCCAAGAATGTCAAGACTTCGTTCGGTCTGGGTATCGCGGTGGTGTTCGTGATGTTGATCACCATGCCCGTCAACTTCCTCATCAACAAGTATCTGCTTTCGCCCGGCGCGCTTTCGTGGCTCAGTCCCGCTTTGAGCGGAGTGGATTTGAGTTTCCTCACGTTCATCATGTTCATCGCGGTCATCGCGGCTATCGTGCAGTTGGTGGAGATGATTGTGGAACGTTATTCGCCCGCGCTCTATTCTTCGTTGGGTATCTTTCTGCCGCTCATCGCGGTGAACTGTGCCATTATGGGCGGTTCGCTGTTTATGCAGGAGCGTGAATACCA
>CAZEOJ010000111.1:0-4892 GCA_964513825.1 uncultured Bacteroidaceae bacterium | reverse complement strand
TTAAAACGGGGGGAGTCCGTGCTTGCGGCAGGGCGTGTCCACACTCTTGTCGCGCGTAATCATCAGGGCGTGCGCCACCGCCGAGCGGGTCTCTTCGGGATCGATCACCGCATCCACATAGCCGTAGCTTGCCGCCACATAAGGATTGGCGAATTTGTCGCTGTATTCCTGCATCTTCTCTTGCCGCGTCTGTTCGGGATTCTCACTCTCCTTGATGTCTTTGGCAAAGATGATGTTGGCCGCGCCCGCCGACCCCATCACGGCGATTTCGGCCGTAGGCCAGGCATACACGAAATCGGCATGGAGGTGGTTGGAGCACATGGCGATGTAGCCGCCGCCGTAGGCCTTGCGCAGAATGACGGTAATCTTGGGCACCGTGGCTTCGGAATAGGCGTAGAGAATCTTGGCGCCGTGCCGGATCACACCCGCATGTTCCTGGTCCACGCCGGGCAGATAGCCGGGCAGGTCGACAAAGGTTACCAAAGGAATGTTGAAAGCGTCGCAGTAGCGGATAAAGCGCGCGCACTTGTCCGAGCTGTCCACGTCGAGTACGCCCGCCTTGACACGCGGCTGGTTGGCCACAAAGCCCACCGTCTGACCTTCGATGCGGCCGAAACCCACCACCACATTGGCGGCAAAGAGTTCCTGCACTTCCAGAAAGGCCGAATCGTCCGACACGGCGCGGATGACGTCGCGCACATCGTAGGGCTTGCGCACATTGTCGGGCAGAATGTCGGCGATGTTGACTTTCTTGGGCAGTTTGGGCGCCACGGGCGCGGCCTTGCCCTTGTTGTTCGAGGGAATGTAGCTCAACAGCTCCTTAATCTGCGCAAAACATTCTTTCTCGCTTTCGGCGAAGAAATGCGCGTTGCCCGTTATCTCGGCGTGCACCCGCGCGCCGCCGAGGTCTTCCTGCGAAATCTTTTCGTGCAGCACGCTTTCGATAACGGCAGGGCCGGTGATGAACATCTTCGACACCTGATCCACCACAAACACAAAGTCGGTGAGGGCGGGCGAATAAACCGCACCGCCGGCGCAGGGCCCCAAAATCACCGAAATCTGAGGGATGACGCCCGAAGCCATAGTGTTGCGGTAGAAAATCTCGCCATAGCCGGCCAACGCCCGCACCCCTTCCTGGATGCGCGCGCCGCCCGAGTCGTTGATGCCGATGACGGGGATTTTGTTCTTGAGGGCGTGGTCCATCACCTTGCATATCTTCATGCCGTGCATAAAGCCCAAGGCACCCGCCACTACGGTAAAATCCTGCGCGTAGATAGCCACGGGACGGCCGTTGACCGTACCGGTTCCCGCCACCACGCCGTCGCCGGCCAAATCTTTCTTCTCCATACCGAAATCGCGGCAGGAGTGTTTCAAAAACAAATCCA
Source organism: uncultured Bacteroidaceae bacterium (assembly GCA_964513825.1). Classification (GTDB taxonomy): domain Bacteria; phylum Bacteroidota; class Bacteroidia; order Bacteroidales; family P3; genus Pullibacteroides. Next base: position 3,507 of record CAZEOJ010000111.1, on the reverse strand, counting down.
ATTCCTGAAACGAACCGGGGTCGAGGATGCTGTCGATCCGTTCGCGGGCGGTGAGTTTGCCGCTCTCTTTCTGTTTGGCGATGGCTTTTTCGCCGCCGCCGGCCATCACAACGCTCTTGCGTTGTTTCAGATCTTCGCGTTTTTCTTGATTGGTTGCCATAGTGTTCTCCTATTCTACTTCAACTTCTTTGATATTTTCGCCGCAATCGTCCACGATCATCTTATACCACGCCTTCGGGTATTCGGGTTGAAGCGGGAAAACGATGCGGTCTTCTCCGTATTCGCTGCGGATAAAGTTGCCTTTATCGTCGGTCTTCTTGATGTTTCCGTCTATGTATTTCACCAACAGAAAACGGCTCAGGTCTTGCCATTCGCGGAACATGATGCCCGCCTGCGCGTTCGAGAAATTGTTGGCGAATTCCACCAAAGCCGCGTGGTCGGTTTCGTTCTTCAACTCCGCATCGTTATACGCGATGCAGGTCTGGAAGCTTTCCTCCACCCGTTTCTGCACTTTCTGTATGTCCACGACCATATCGCTGTAACGCGTGTAGGCGAAGTTCGACACGATGTTGAACAACCAGAAAGCCGAGGTGGGCGAGTATTCGGCCATATTGCCGTTGCCCTCGCGGAAGCATTCGGGAATCTCGGTGATGCCGCAGTACATGGGCGTGTAGCAGGTAAAATAGGTATCGTCCACGCCGAACCACAGGATACCGCCCACGGGGTCGGGCATCCAGCCGCGGCACTGCGCCACGAACGAAAAGCCGGTCTGTTGCGTGGAAGTGGCTCTTTCGTGAATGTAGTTCCTGCCTTCGTATTCAAAGCCCATAGGACGCCAGCGGTAGGGGCAGCCGAAAGGACCCGCGCCCAGATCCTTGCTCATGTCGAGCGAGGTGCCTTCGAAGTGGTCGCGCATAAAGTCGAACATATCGTTGAGGGTGAGCTTGCGGTCGGGTTCGATCCACAAAGGCATACGGTGGTTCTTGTTCTCGCCGCGGGCGTAGTCTTCGTATTCCTTGGCCACGCCGGGGTTGGCTTTCATAAAGGCCGCCCACACACGGGCCTCGCAGGCACGCAGACCGCTGAACGAGAGCGGGCAGTAGGTGTCCGAAAAACTGAAATCCTCGAACTTGCCGTTGAAAAGACCCTCGGATTTGGCAAAATCCACCACGTCGGCGGCATAGATGCATTGCAGGTTGGGCAGGTTGTATTTCTTTGCCAGATCCTTGCTGCTGATAGAGGTCTTGCCGTTGGCGGGAATGATGTGGGTGATGCGGGCTTGGTTGGCGTGTCCCGAGATGCAGCCGTCGGGAATGCGGTAGGCCACCCAGACGGCGCCTTTCGATTTTCCGCCTTTGCCCACCATTTCCAGAATCCACACTTCGTTGGGGTCGGCGATCGAGAAGCTCTCGCCCTCGGAAGCGTAGCCGTAGGTGGAGGTGAGTTCGTGCATCACCTTGATGGCTTCGCGTGCGGTCTTGGCACGTTGCAAGGTAATGTAAATCAGGCTACCGTAGTCTACGATGCCCGTGGTGTCGAGCAGCTGGTGAAGACCCCCGAACGTGGTCTCGCCGATAGCCAGCTGGTGTTCGTTCATATTGCCGACCACCGAATAGGTATGACGGGCCTGTTTGATCTGACCGAGTTTCTTGCCGGTGTCCCATTCGTATATATCCATCATCGCGCCTTCGGGATAGTCGGCGGCGGGACGGTAATAGAGTTCGCCGTAGAGCACATGCGAGTCGGCGGCGTAGCTGATCATCGTGGAACCGTCTTTGCTGGCTCCTTTGGTAATGAGAAAGTTGGTGCAGGCTTCCACACTGCCGGCCACAGGCAGCAAAAGTGCCGCCGAGGCGAGGGCGAGTTTTCTGAAAATCTGTTTCATATTGGTATACTGTTTATTATTTTTCGTGCAAACGTTAAAGATACGAAAAAATGTGGAATACCCAAAAGGGTGTATCTTTGCTATCATGATAGCGATAGAGAATACATTGGTTTCCGACGATTTGTTTACCGAATGCTTTTGCTGCAACCTCAAGAAATGCAAGGGTTGCTGCTGCATAGAGGGTGACGCGGGCGCGCCTTTGGAGAAAGAGGAAGTTTCTCTCCTTGAAAAATATTATCCTTTCTATAAGGACTATATGACGGAGCAGGCGCGGAACATCGTGGAAACAAAAGGCTTCAGCGATGTTTTTCCTCCCGACGGAAATCCCGGCACGCCTTTGGTGAACGGGCGCGACTGTGTCTATCTGACCCGAGGCGGGGACGGCATATCATACTGCGCCGTGGAGAGGGCTTTCCGCGAGGGGAAGATACCTTTCCGCAAGCCGGTTTCGTGCTATCTGTTTCCTGTGCGTATCGACTCTTTCGCCGAATACGACGCGGTGAATTTCTTTGATTGGGACATCTGCCGCGATGCCAAGGTACACGGAAAACGGGAGGGTATTCCCGTTTTCCGTTTCCTCAGACAGCCGCTTATCGAGAAGTATGGCGAGAGTTGGTATGAGCAGGCGGAGGCGGTCTATAAGGGCGTGTTCAACGGACGTTGATGATTATGGCAGAACTATGGCTGCCGAAAGTTGACTCATTCTGGCTGCGTATCGATACGGGGGCTTGCGTGAACTCGCCCGCGTTCTGCGCTTTGAGACGGAAGAAAATCCGATAGGTTCCCTTGGGCAGAAATTCAAAGAAACAATCGGTGTTGCGCACATCCACATCTTTATAGTAGAGGGCCTTGCCTTGCGAGGCGAAACCCGGACGGGTGTCTTCCCATTCCATGCCTGCGGGACGCGGGATATTCAGATGCACATAATTGAAATCGCGCCTGGCTTTGATTTCCACCGCCACTTCGACGGTTTCGCCACGGCGGTAGGTGTCTTTGTCGGCGGGAGGCGCGTAGGTGAGGCTCACCACCAGATCGCCGTTGCCTTTGTAGGCTTTCAGGGTGCGGGTTTCTTGTGTGGCGCAGGCGCGGAGGGTGCCGAAACGCACGGTTTGAACGGTGTTGTCGGCGGCTTCGGTAGCGGTTTCGTCGGCGGTGAGGCGGGCGACAAAGGCGTTCAACTGTTTGGCGGGAATGAGCGTGTCGACGGGCTTGGTCTTTGCGGGCTGTGAGGCCGCGGTCTGTGCGGCGGGACGGGAGGCCGAAGCCCAGGCGAGCAGTTCGCGCGTGCCGACGCCGTTGCCGTTGGGTTGCGAAAAATCAAGACTTTGTTTTTGGGCGGGGAACCAAGCCAATATCTGCAAGTATTGACGGTGGAGGCTGTCGCGTCCGCTCTGTGGGGCAAAGTCTTTGAGGGAGGCGGCGTATGAAACGGCCTCGGCGATGGCGGACATCGTCTGCATACGCCGCCCTGGGTTGTCGCCCAAAGCTTCACGTTTCCAATACATGCCCTGCACGGGGTCGTATAGGGCAAGCCGTTGGAGGTTGGATAAAACGTGCCGCGCCTCGTCGTAGCGCTTTTCCGAAAGAAGGTAGGAGAGCAGGATGGCGCGTTGCTCCAACGA
>CAZEOJ010000110.1:0-5041 GCA_964513825.1 uncultured Bacteroidaceae bacterium | reverse complement strand
AAATTAGTATCTTTATCTTAAATTTGCTACCTGCTTCCGATTAAGAAAAAAACACCTTATGCTATGAAGAATATCAAGTTCCGCCTTATCTTGATGAATTTCTTTCAGTTCGCCGTGTGGGGCGCCTATCTTACCTGTATGGGCAACTACCTGGGACGGGCCGGTATGGGAGATTTGATTCCTTGGTTTTATGCTATCCAAGGCATTGTCTCCATCTTCATGCCCGCCGTGATGGGCATTGTGGCCGATAAATTCGTGCAACCCCAAAGGTTGTTGGGCTTCTGTCATTTGGTGGCGGGTCTGTTTATGGGGCTTTGTTGGTTTATGGGGATGCAATCCGCCCAACCCAATCCCACCCTGTTCATCACCCTCTATACCATTTCGGTGGCGTTTTATATGCCCACGATAGCGCTTTCCAATACCGTGGCTTTCCGCATCCTTACCGATGCGGGCATGGACACCGTCAAGGATTTTCCGCCCATCCGGGTGTTCGGAACCGTCGGGTTCATCGCCACCATGTGGTTTGTGAATTGCGCCTATATGGCAGACGGCCGTTTCGGATTTATGCTGGGCGGCGAAAATACGTTTCAATACACGCATTGGCAGTTTTTTGTGTCGGGATTGTTGGGGATTCTTCTGTTTATATACAGTCTGTCGCTTCCCAAATGTTGTCTGTTCAAAGAAAAAAAGAGCGGTTCGATGGTGGATGTGTTGGGTCTGCGGGCATTTTCTCTGTTTAAAGAAAGACAATTCGCCGTCTTCTTTATCTTTTCCATGCTGTTGGGAATGTGCCTGCAAGTGACGAACGGCTATGCGGGGCCCTATATCTCGCACTTCCAATCGGTTCCCGAATTCGTCGATGCTTTCGGGGCGCGCAACCCCACCTTGCTGACCTCTTTGTCACAGATTTCCGAAGCCTTGTGCATTTTGTTGATTCCGTTTTTCCTGCGGAAATTCGGCATCAAAATCGTGATGTTCATTTCCATGATGGCATGGATGTTGCGTTTCGGCGGTCTGGGCTTGGGAAATCCCGGAAACGGATTGTGGCTGTTTATCATTTCCATGATTGTCTACGGGGTGGCTTTCGATTTCTTCAATGTGTCGGGAGCTCTGTTTATCGACAAATCGGCCGACAAGAGCATTCAAGGTTCTGCACAAGGTTTGTTCATGTTGATGACCAACGGTTTGGGTGCCACGATAGGAACCCTTTCGGCGGGTTGGGTCATCAATCATTTTTGCCATTGGGAAAATGGCCTTTTGATTGGCAACACCCCCGGTTCGTGGCAGACCACATGGTTTATCTTTTCGGGATTCGCCCTTTTGGTAGGTATCTTGTTCCTTATTTTGTTCAAGCAGGAACATAAACCCGGCAAGTAATGACTTGGATCGACACGCACACGCATACCTACGACACGAGTTTCGGGCAAGACCCGGAGACGTTGGTCCGCAACGCCCTCGACAGCGGGGTGGAGGTCTTGATTCAAGGCGGGGTGGCGTTGGAGACGGTGAAACCGATATGGGAGTTGTGTGAGGCGCACCCGGGCGTGGTCTATCCCACTATCGGACTGCATCCCACCGAAGTGAAAGACGACTACGAGGCGCAGCTGGGAGGGCTTTACGCCGAGTTGGAACAGCATCACGGGCGCTATGTGGCGGTGGGGGAGATAGGTTTGGATCTGCACGAGGACAAGACCTATTTCGAGCAGCAGAAAGACGCTTTCCGCCGGCAGCTGCATTGGGCCAAGGCGTTGAATCTCCCCGTGGTGTTGCACGTGCGCAACGCTTTCGAGGAGGCCTGGCATATCCTCAAAGAAGAGCAGGACGGCTCTCTGCGGGGCGTGTTCCACTGCTATGGCGGAAATCTCGAACAGGCTCCCCGCGTGGTGGATTTGGGCTTCTGTTTCGGGATAGGCGGCGTGCTCACGTTCAAGAACTCCATTCTTCCCCAAGTGGTGCGCGCCGTGCCGCGCGAATGTATTTTATTGGAAACCGACGCGCCCTACCTGGCTCCCGTGCCGCATCGCGGCAAGCCCAACGAGAGCGCGTATATTCCCTTGATTGGGCAGAAACTGGCGGATTGTCTGGAAATGCCGGTGGCCGAGGTGGCCCGGTTCACCACCGCTAACGCCCGAAACCTTTTTAAGACTTAGAGTATGAAGAAAATCGTGGTAAGCGGAATCCGGCCTACGGGCAACCTGCACTTGGGCAACTATTTCGGTGCGGTGCGCAACTTCATCCACATGCAGGAAGAATACAACTGCTATTTCTTTATCGCCGACTATCACAGTCTCACCACCCACCCGCATCCCGAACACCTGCGGCAGAATGTCAAGCAGATTCTGGCCACGTATATCGCCTGCGGTCTGGATCCCGAGAAAGTGGCGCTCTACGCGCAGAGCGATCTTCCCGAAACGGCCGAACTGTATCTGTTCATGAACATGAACGCCTATCTGGGCGAATTGGAACGCTGCACCTCGTTCAAGGACAAGGCGCGGCAGAACCCCAACAATGTCAACGCGGGGCTGCTCACATACCCCACCTTGATGGCTACCGATATCCTCATTCATCATGCCGACCTTGTGCCGGTGGGCAAAGACCAGGAGCAGCATTTGGAAATGACGCGCGTGTTCGCCCAACGGTTCAACAGCCTCTACGGAACGGAATATTTCAAGCTGCCGCAGGCTTTCAGCTACGGCGGCGATTTGGTCAAGATTCCCGGCTTGGACGGAAGCGGCAAGATGGGCAAGAGCGAGAGCGGCAACAACGCTATCTTTTTGACCGATACAGACGAGGTTATCCGCAAGAAAATCATGCGGGCCACCACCGATTCGGGGCCCGTGGAGATGAATCAACAGAAGCCGGAGGTTATCGCCAATCTCTTTCTGCTGGTCAAGACGCTCTGCGCGCCGGAGACGTACCAGGCCTTTGACGAGGCCTACAACAACTGTTCTATCCGTTACGGCGACCTCAAAAAGCAGTTGGCCGAAGACACGGTGCGGTTTGTGGCGCCCTTGCGCGAAAGGATAGAAGCCATTTTGGCCGACGACGCCTATCTGGAAAAGGTGCGCCGGCAGGGTATGGAAAAGGCGCACGAAAGCGCGGCCAAAACGGTGCGCGAGGTGCGCGGGATAATAGGATTTTAGCAGATAGATGAAGAAAGGTTGAAAACCAACGGGAATGGCGGCAATAGAAAATAAGAAGATAAGAGAGAAAGCGGTGCTTGTGGGCGTTTCCTGCGGCGAGGTGTCGGTGGAGAAAGAAACCGAATACCTGGAAGAACTGGCTTTTTTGGCCGAGACCGCCGAGGTGGATGTGCGCGCGCGCTTCATTCAGAAGTTGGACTATCCGCATCCCAAATTCTATGTGGGCACGGGCAAGCTCGAGGAAATCAAGACCTATGTGACCGCCGAGAAGATAGACACCGTGATTTTCGACGACGAGCTTTCGCCCGCCCAGCAACGCAATATCGAAAGCGAACTGCACGGCAAGGTGCTGGACCGCACCACGCTCATTTTAGACATCTTTGCCAAGCACGCCCGCACGGCACATGCCAAAACGCAGGTGGAACTGGCGCAATATCAATATCTTCTGCCCCGTCTTACCGGTATGTGGACGCACCTGAGCAAGCAGAGGGGCGGTGTGGGGATGCGCGGCCCGGGCGAAAAGGAAATCGAGACGGACCGGCGGGTGATTCACGACAAAATCTCGCTTCTCAAAAGCCGGCTCGCCGAAATCGACAAACAGAAGGTCACCCAGCGCAAAAACCGCGTCAGCATGGTGCGGGTGGCCCTGGTGGGCTATACCAACGTGGGCAAGAGCACGATCATGAACCTTATCAGCAAGTCGGACGTGCTGGCCGAGAACAAGCTTTTCGCCACCCTCGACACCACGGTGCGCAAGGTGGTGATAGGCAACCTCCCGTTCCTGCTTTCCGATACGGTGGGTTTTATCCGCAAGCTGCCGCACAGTCTGGTGGAGTCGTTCAAATCTACCTTGGACGAGGTGCGCGAGAGCGATATCCTCCTGCATGTGGTCGATATCTCGCATCCCGAATTCGACGACCAACTGCGTGTGGTGCAGCAGACGTTGAGCGAGATAGGGGCGGCCGACAAGAAAACGATTGTGGTCTTCAACAAAATAGACGCCTATACCTACGAGAAGAAAGACGAGGACGACCTTTCGCCCCTCACCAAGCGCAATTACAGTCTGGACGACCTCAAAAAGATGTGGTACGCCAAAGACAATGTCCCTTGCATCTTCCTTTCGGCGGCGACGCGCGAGAACATCGACGAATTCCGCAAGATTCTTTACGAGGAGGTGAAGAAGGTGCATCTTACGCGCTATCCCTACGATAAGCTGCTCTACGACGATTTCCCCGAGTAAGGCGTTCAACCTTCAACAAGGCAACAAAAAAGGCTCTTTCGTAAGAAAGAGCCTTTTTTATATTCACACGTTTTTGCGTGCGGATTAGCGATTGGCGTGCATGTCTTTGCCTTTCGACGTGGAGTAGTTGATTTTCAGGGCATTCACCTTTCTCAACTCCTGCTTCACATCGGTCACGATACCCATTTTCACGCTTTTGTCGGCTTTGATAGACGTGGTCATCAAGGGACGGTCCACCTCGTCGCGCGCCTGACGCTCCGCTTCGATGAACTGGGTGATGTCACGCACCCCCGACATCTGGTCGTTGAGCTGGATACGCGGTTCGGTACCGAACTTCTGCGCGTCGATGGGAGGGCCGATATAGATGTAGCTTACCAACGACTTCTTCTCCAACTTCTGCACTTCGCTGGCTTGCGGCGGATTGATGCGCACGAACAAGGTGCTCTCGCGCATCGTGGTGATTACCATAAAGAAGAACAAAAGCATGAAGATAATGTCGCTCATACTGCCGGTGTTGATTTCCGGCGTGGCTTTCTTGGCGTTCTTATTAAACTTTCCCATTGCTTTTCCTCCTTATTTAGTGGTTCCCACCGCTGTAGGTTCAGCTTCGGAAATGGTCAAAGGTATGGCCTTCTGTATGGCTTCGATGTCGGCGTCT
>CAZEOJ010000109.1:0-5053 GCA_964513825.1 uncultured Bacteroidaceae bacterium | reverse complement strand
GCCTGCATCTCGTAGTCGTAGGCGGGCAGGACGGTGACGACGGAGCGGGATTTGCGGGGAGAATTGTCCCAATGGAACCAGCGTTGATAGAGGGGCAGCATCCAGTAGCCTATGCGGGCGGAGAGGATTCCGATTCCCGCACCGGCGATGACATCATTCAACCAATGGCGGTTGTTGTACATCCGCAGGAAAGCGACGCTTGTCGCCACCGTATAGGCGGCCAGGCCATACCAGGGGCCGTATTCGATACGCATCAGTTCCGCACCCGTAAACACCAGCGCGGTATGTCCTGACGGAAAGGAGTTGCGGGCGCGCGTGTCCGGGCGTTTCTCCCGAATGGAGTATTTGAGGCCGTTGGTTATGGCGGCCATGACGATATGGGCGGTCGCCCCCGCCACAAAACGTTCTTTAAAGGTGTGTTTCGATTTGACGCCGACGGCGCCCAACCCCAGATACGCGACCGCCGGCAGGTATTGGATATAGTCGTCCGCACGGAAATAACGGTCGCCGCGCAATCGGGTCAAATCGTCCTTGATAGAATTCTTGAGTCCGATAAAGGTTCCGTCGTATACGCCGATTGTACCGACGCCTATCGAGATAGCGGGAAATATAAGCTGTTTCGCTTCGAACCGATAGGCCTGCGGGTCTATATAGACGCTGTCGTTCCGGGCTTCGCCTTGGGTGCAAAAGAATGCGCACAGCGCCAAAAGGAAAGACATGGAGAGCGTTCTTGATACAGGCTGTAATTTCATGATACCCGCTTCTATATCGTTGTTTTTGTCGCGGCAGTTGTTTTTGTCGCGGCAGTACAATAATACAAAAAGCGGCTCACAAAACAAATTCCGAAAAAGACTTATTTTTAGGCGATGAAAACAAACCCGAAAAGATACGGACTTTGGTTTTGGATAGGCTTTCCGACAGGAATCCTCGCCGTTCTGTTCCTGCTGTTCCGCTTTGGCGGAGTGCCGTTCTGGACGCCTTTTTGGAGAACCTATCTGATAGGGACGTTGGCGGTGCTGTTCCTGCTGTATCTCTTCTACGCTTTTTTGCGCTTGGTGGGCGGACGGCGGTTCAGGCGCGGTGCGGCCCTCGCCACGGGGATTTTGGCTTTAATTTGTGTTTATGCGATGATTATCTCGACTTTCCACATACGGATAGATACGGTGAACCTGCCTCGGGTGAACCCGGAACGGAAGGTTCCGCAAGGTCTGCACGGATATAGGATTTTGCAGATTTCCGACCTGCATATCGGCAGTTTCACCTCGCCCATGCAGGTGGAGCGGCTGGTGCGGCAGGCACTGGACACCAAGCCCGACATGGTGGTCTTTACGGGCGATATGGTGAATTTCAGCACGGACGAAATGCTGCCGCATCTGGCGGCGCTGGCGCGTCTGCGGGCGCCGGACGGCGTGTACTGCGTGTTGGGAAACCACGATTACGGCGGTTACGTGCGCTGGGCGGATACGGCCGCACGTCACGCCAACCTGCAGAAGATGCTGCAATGCTATGAAGACATCGGCTGGACCTGCCTCAACAACGCTTCGGTAAAGGTGGAGCGCGGCGGCGACACCCTGCATCTGGTGGGCGTGGAGAACTGGGGACGGGAAAAACGTTTTCCCAAACATGGCGATTTAAAGGCGGCGCTGGCACCCTCGGCTCTGCTGGAAACCCGCCGCAGCCATTCTTCGGCGCCGAGCGCGGATTCTTCGGAGGCGCGGCGCAGACCGCAGGTCTATACGGTGCTTCTCTCGCACGACCCCTCGCATTTCGATTCGGCGGTCTATCTGCGCTATCCCCGCATCGACCTCACCCTTTCCGGCCATACGCACGGTATGCAGCTGGGGCTGCGCATCAACGGCAAAGACTACAGCCCGGCACGTTTTCTATACGCGCACTATTCGGGGCTGTACGTCATGCCCAACGGCCAGGCCCTCTACGTAAACACGGGCTGCGGCTTCAACGGCATCCCGTTCCGCCTGGGCATACGCCCCAGCTTCACCCTGTTCGAGTTTTAGTCCGTTGCCGCACCGGGAGAAAAACCATACCGTTTCTTGAATGCGACGGTAAAGTGCGAGCGGTTCTTGAAGCCCACCGCCATATAGACATCCGACACCCTCCTACCCTCGTCGCAGATCATCTTGTGCGCCGCTTCGAGCCGTTGCTGAATGAGCCATTTCTGCGGCGGCAGGTCGCTGATACCGGCAAAGTCGCGCTTGAAAGTAGCCAGAGAACGCCCCGTATAGGCGGCGAACTCGCTCAAAGACATATCCTGCGTGCAGTTCTGCTCCATAAACGACAGCAGGTCTATTTTCCACGGTTCGTTGAAATCGAACAGCGTCGGATAGAAACGTTCGTCGGCCTGCAACAGACAGCGCATCGCCTCGTGCATCTTCATCTTCACAAAACCGTCATCGGGCCTTATGTCGGTATTTGTAAAGGGAAACAGCGACACAAAAAGGCTCTCGATATAGGGCGACTTGGGCAGCTTCACCACCGCTTCCTTGAAGCGCTTTGCCTTTTGTGGAAACGCCGCCCCGTCGAGCGTGCGGAAGTATTCGCGCAGAAAACGGCGGTCGAAGCGTATGCTGATGGCCTTGTAGGGGTCGTTGCCGAGCGTATGCTTGTGGATTTGCAGGAGGTGGTCGCGGCGGAGGAAGACATACTCGCCGGCGCGGATATGCTGCACCCGTCCACTGTATTCGAGGCGTATCTCGCCCGAATAGACATAGATGAGCGCGTGGTGCATCAGCCTGTATTCCGACAGCGACTCGGCCGGCAGAAAACAACTGTAGATAATATCCTTATAATTATATACGCCCGTAGGTTCCATATCTGCAAACTTAACGCTTTTTCAAAACAATCTTAAAAGTATTACCCCAACAGCAATAAACACTAATCCAATATATTGCCGGATATTGATTTTCCGTTTGACGGCTCCGAGCCAACCGTATTTGTCGATAAGGAGGCTCATGGCCAGCATACCGCAGATACTGGTCACCAACAATACGCCGATACTGACTTTATCGGCAAAGAAAGCGAAGCCGGTAACGAACACGCCTCCGATGATGCCGCCAAGCCAAGACCACCACGGGCGGTCGAGGGAGAAAATCCTCGGAATATGGACGCGACTGAAACGGATAGACAAAACAATGACTATCAAAAGTATGGTGGCGACAAGAAAGGTAATCAGCGCGGCATACAGGGCGGAGGAAAGATGAGTCGCGAGCAGACTGTTCATGGGCGGTTGCATCGCATAAACGACCCCTCCGCTGAAACCGACAAGCCGCCATATCACGGGGCGTTTACCCTTTACGCTGTTCTCTCCGCGTCTTAGAATCACCATCGCCACACCTGCCAAAATAAGGAGCAAGGAAACGGCTCTGAGCCAACCGAAAGGATGTACAGAAGTGCGCAGCCATCCGAAATGGTCAATAAGCAAGCCCATGCTTATCTGCCCCAACATCGGCATCAACACGGTCTGCATACTGCCTAATTTCGGAAAGATGACGATATTGACAGTCAGGGCATACAGTCCGCATACACCGCCCATCCATGCCCAGCAAGGCAACTCTGCAAAAAGTGACGGAGGGAAGAAAAGGCCGCCCCGCTCTATGCAAGTCGCCGCCAATAGAAACAGGGTTCCTATCGAAAAAGAAACCAGCGAGGCGACCAAAGAAGAATCGACAGACTGCCGCAAACGTGAATTCGCGGCAGTCTGTATCGGGGTCAACACCCCTAAAAAGAAGATAGTGAACAGATAGATCATATCGCTTACTTTCCGTCGTGAACACCCGAACTGCCATACATTTTGGTTCTCAGTTCACCGAGTCGGGCAATCTGTTCGTCCGTGCGGTTGCCGTAGATAGTCAACCGGTCGAGCGCCTCCGTGAGCGCCGTATATTCGGCATCGGTAAGCGCGACCTCCGCCGCACCGAGGTTCTCCGCGATACGGGCATCACTGCGCATACCCGGAATGGGCACAATGTATGGGCGTTTCATGACCCAGGCCAGCGAAATCTGCGCCGGGGTACAGTCTTTTTCGGCGGCATATTTCTTGACGAGATCAATCACCGGCTGGTTCGCCTCCACATTTTCGGGCTTGTAACGCGAAATGACCCGGCGGATATCGTCTCCTTTATACTCCGTCTGCGCCGAGTATTTGCCGCTGAGCAGCCCGCCCGCCATAGGGGAATAAGCCACGAAGCCTATGCCCAATTCCGCACACAGAGGGATGACTTCTTTTTCCCACTGGCGCGCCATCATCGAGTACTCGCTCTGCACGGCGGTAAGCGGAGTGACGGCGTGCGCCTTGCGTATCTGCTCGGCGGTGGCTTCGGAAACGCCCCACGAAAGGATTTTGCCTTCGCGGATAAGTTCCCCGAACCAATCCGCCATTTCCTCCGGATTCGCTTCCGCCGGCACGCGATGCGCATAATAGAGGTCTATATGGTCGGTCTGAAGCCGTTTCAGGCTGTTTTCTATGGCAAAACGAACCCCGTTGCGGCTCAGTTTGCCCCCTTCGATATCATGCTGTCCCAACAAAGGAGAGGGCGAATACTTGGTGGCCAGCACGATTTCGTTCCGGATAGGCTTCAAGGCCTTGCCCACCAGTTCTTCGTTGCGGAAGGTGGCATAGATCTCGGCGGTGTCGTAGAACGTGCAGCCCATTTCATGCGCCTTGCGCATCAAGCGTATGGATTCGCTTTCTTCGGGAATCTGTCCGTAGGCGGTGCTGAATCCCATGCAGCCCATGCCGAGTGCCGACACTTGGAGGTCGTGTAACATTCTTTTCTTCATGATGATGTTTGTTTGCGTTTTTACGGTTTGTTTGTGTTTTACGGCTGCAAAATTATGGGCAATCCGCATAGAGGGCGTTGCTGTACGGCTCAAACCTATGTTGTCGGGAGGCTCAAAACACTTTTTCTTGCCTCGTATCGTCAAAAAACTTATTTTTGTTTCTGCGGGTCGCCACACGTTGCGCCGTGTAGGGAAAAGCCTGCCGATACACCATGTTGAAGGATTTATTGCTCAAAAACCGTTCCTGCCGCCGTTT
>CAZEOJ010000108.1:0-5059 GCA_964513825.1 uncultured Bacteroidaceae bacterium | reverse complement strand
CCGCACGCAAGATTTGGATATTGCGGTGGCCATAGCTTCCTGGGAGCCTTTCGAAACCATAACAAGCGAACTTGTTTCCAATGGCTTTCAAAAGGATTTTTACCAAAAACAACGCTTTCTCCACGAGGGCTATATCGTGGACGTGATACCCTATGGTGAAATAGCGAAAACCGATGGATTTCTCTATTGGCCCCCCGATGAATATCCCGCAATGAATGTTACAGGCTTTGAGGAAGCTTTGTCAAACAGTCTGATTGTTTCCGTAGACAACGTTTTCACCGTCAAAGTGGCCTCGCTCGCAGGCCTCTTCCTGTTAAAGTTCAATGCGTGGTTAGACAGAGGTGTCCGCACAGACAAGGACGCCTTCGATATGTCCGCCGTTATGGAAAGATACTTCTCTTTCAATATGGAAGAAAATCCGCATGATGAAGTTCTCGATTTGCCCGACTTTGACACTTATGTTGCCGGAGGGTATTGTCTGGCAAAAGATTTGCGCGACATATTGAATTCCGAACAACTGGATTACTATAGTAAACATATTGAGGCCGAATTGAAAAAAGAAGAATCCAGTTTATTGGTTAATAAAATTTTGGAAAGAAACCATCAGCTAAAATATGAACAAGTAAGACGTGCATGGCAACAGTTCTTAACTGTTTTCCGCGCAACAAAACATACTTCATAATGACATTCTTCAATTTAAAAGACAGGGAAAACATCATTGTTTGCGGAGATATACACGGAGAATTCCCTTCTTTGGTACATAAAGTCGTATCCGGAAACCGAATCTCCCACGCGGCGGTGATTGTGGCGGGAGATTGTGGTTTTGGCTTCTGCCGTTTCAACTATTATGACGACTTGTATAAACAGAAGCTTCACGGGAAACTGTCAAAAGCCGATGTACAGATTTTTATGATGAGGGGAAATCATGATGATCCCGAATATTTTAACAATAGGTTGATAGATTATCCTTTCTTTAAAACCATACCCGATTATTCGGTTCTCAGCACTGCTTCACACAACATTCTTTGTGTGGGAGGTGCCATTTCGATAGACCGAGGTCCGCGGATTTCCAAAATGCAGCTCAATGAAATTCTCGGAAAAGACGCCTTGCCCCTGTATTGGGAAAACGAACCCATGCTGTTCTCGGAAAGAGAACTTGATTCTCTCTCCTCGCACAATATAAAGATAGACACGGTCATCACACACTCCGCACCCTCCTTCTGTCCACCCTTTCAAAAAGGTTTGGTCGAGAATTTCGCCACTAAAGACGACTCTCTATTGGCAGATACCCGTAAAGAACGGGAGGATACGGAACGCCTTTACACTTGGCTCGTCCATCACAAACATCCTTTGCGAAACTGGTTTTACGGCCACTTTCACGACAGCGCGGTTTGGCAACAAGACCAAACCACCTTTACGATGCTCAACATCATGGAGTTGAAAAACTTATAAAACTTTTTTTCACTTCCCGTAGTGGAGGTAGAAGGAGGTGATGGTTTCTATGCCGCGATAGAAGTTCTCCAAAAGGTAGCTTTCGTTGGGTGAGTGGATGGCATCGGCTTCGAGGCCGAAACCCATCAAGAGCGATTTGATGCCCAACACCTTCTCGAAGACCGCGATGATGGGGATGCTGCCGCCGCTGCGGGTGGGGATGGGCTTCTTGCCGTACACCTCCATATAGGCTTCTTCGGCGGCCTTGTAGGCTTCCGACTTCAAGTCCGCGCCATAGGCCGAGCCTCCGTGCAGTTTCTTCACCTCTATCTTGACGCTCTTGGGAGCGCGCGCCACCAAAAAGTCGCGGATTTGGTCGGCCACCTTTTCCCAATTCTGATCGGGCACCAGACGCATACTGATTTTGGCGTGCGCCGTGGAGGGAAGCACCGTCTTGGCACCTTCGCCCGTATAGCCGCTCCACATGCCGTTTACATCGAGCGAGGGACGGATGCCCGTGCGTTCGAGGGTGGTGAAACCTTTTTCTCCGCTCACCTCCTCTATATCCAAGGCTTTCTTGTATTCCTGCTCGTTGAAGGGCGCTTGGGCCATAGCCGCGCGTTCGTCCGCCGAAATCTCCACCACATCGTCGTAGAAACCGGGAATGGCGATATGGCCGTTCTCGTCTATCAAATCGGCTATCAGCTTGGACAGCACATTGGCGGGATTGGCCACCGCACCGCCGAAGATGCCCGAATGAAGGTCTTTATTGGGCCCGGTCACGCTCACCTCCACATAACTCAGACCGCGCAGACCCACGGTAATGGAGGGCGTGTCGGGCGCAATCATCGAGGTGTCGGAAACCAGAATCACATCGGCTTTCAACATGGCCTTGTTGTCGGCGCACCATTTTTCGAGCGAGGGGGAACCTATCTCTTCCTCTCCCTCGAGCATGAACTTGACGTTGCAGGGCAGAAGATTCTCGTGCACAAGATATTCGAAGGCCTTGACGTGCATGAACGATTGGCCTTTGTCGTCGTTGGCGCCGCGGGCGTAGAGCCTGTCGCCGATAACCTGCGGTTCAAAGGGCTGCGTTTTCCACAGTTCGAGAGGATCGACGGGCATCACGTCGTAGTGGCCGTATACCAGAACGGTTTTCTTGGCGGGGTCGATGATTTTTTCGGCGTAGACCACGGGGTTGCCCTCGGTGGGCATCACTTGCGCGCGGTCGGCGCCGGCTTTCAGGATTTGGTCGCGGAGGTACTCGGCGGCGCGCACCATATCTTGCTTGTGGCTCGATTCGGAGCTGATGGAGGGGATGCGGATGAGCCCGGAAAGTTCTTCAAGGAAACGTTGTTTGTTGTTTTGAATGTATTCGGCTGTCTTCATATTAATATAAATTTTGATGTTCTTTGCGAAGCAGGTCGTTGACGGTCTTGACGGGGGTGAAGACGCTTTGCGGCACCTCCACGAACAAGGTGATCCAGCGCGCCATAGCCCCGTTCCACAAGCCGGGCAGCTCCATCGCCTTGATGTCGGTTCCCTTGACCGATTTCTGCGAGATGAAGGCCGTCTGCGGATCCACGAACCGCTTTAAGTCGTATTTCTCGTGTCTGTGATTGTAAAGACTGCAAACCAAGTCCACGGGGTTGAAGAAACGCGAGGTCTCGAAAATCCGCTTCTGCTCGGCGGCGGCCCTATCCACCTGCGACGATTCCACAATCTGCCGCGAAGGAGCCTTGTCGCCCTCCGAAAGCACCCAGAACGGGCCGCCGCCGGGTTCTCCCGTATTGCGCACCACGCCGCACACCCGCATGGGACGGTTCAAAACCGCACGGAAATACTCCAACTGCGCCCGCTGCCCCATCGCATCGAAACCGTCGGGCAGCTTCATTCCCAATTTTCCGCATACCAGGGCCCGCACTTCCTGCAAAAACGAGGGATAGACCTGTGTCATGCTCTCCATTTTCTCCAAGCATCCGTACACGGCCTCGCGGCACTCCATCAACACACCGGCCAACAGTTCCTTATAGGCGACGGTGTCGTCGCGCAAAGCATCGGTGGTCACATTGTCGATGTTCTTGATAAAAATCACATCGGCATCCATCTCGTTCAGATTCTCGATAAGCGCACCATGCCCGCCGGGACGGAAAACCATATTGCCCTGCGCGTCGGTAAAGATGCGGTTGTCTAACGTCACCGCCACCGTATCGGTAGAAGATTTCTGCTCGGAATAGAAAATATCGTAACGGATGTTGTATTTCTTTTCGTAGCGCGGAAGGGCGGCTTTTACAGCGGCCTCGAAATCGGCGCGGTGTTCGGGAGAGAGCGTGAAATGCAGGCGGCACACGCCCCCGCTCTGCGCATAGAGCGCACCCTCCACCAAATGTTCTTCGAGCGCCAGGCGGTTGCCGTCGGGATAGGCGTGAAACCTCAACAACGCCTTGGGTTTCTTGCCGTAGCCCAAACCTTGCGGATTCTCCAACAGCGCGTCCAGAACCTCAAAATATTTCTTCCCGCCCAGGCACTGTTTCAAATCCATTCCGCTTATCTTCCTCACCGCCTCGTCCAACTCGTTATAGAACGCGTA
Source organism: uncultured Bacteroidaceae bacterium (assembly GCA_964513825.1). Taxonomy (GTDB): domain Bacteria; phylum Bacteroidota; class Bacteroidia; order Bacteroidales; family P3; genus Pullibacteroides. The sequence continues at coordinate 1,038 of CAZEOJ010000108.1, read as the reverse complement.
TCGGTGGAGATTGTCGAAAAACTCGCGCACATCGGCCGCGGGTTCCTCTACCGTGGAAGACGCTTTCAACTTCTCGTAAAACGCATAGAGGTTCTTGAACATACGTGTGGCCGCACCCGAAGCCGGAACAAATTTCAAGATGCTTTCGGAAGAAGCCTTTTCGCGATAGAGCCTGCGGTACCGCTCCCTTTCTTCCTCCCCTAAAACCAACACGCCGTCGTCTTCCACCGCCGCCCCCGTGAGGCGCGCGAAAGGAAAGCCCTTTTTGAAATTCTCCAACTGTTCCTGCAACTGCGCTTCCGAAATGCCTTTCTCAGACAGTTGTTCCCGCCATTTCGCATTCAAGTTCTCCATATCTTTCTACTTTTTTGTATTTCAAGAAAACCTTTACAAAAACCTGCGTGAACACGCAGAAAAGCGCCGTAAGATAGCTATACCCCTCTATGTTGTGAATCACCTCCATATACGGCTTTATCATCTTGATTTTGCTCCGCGAGATACTTCCTTTGCGGATGCGGTATAAGGCCGTGCACGCCTCCATGCCGCAGGCGTTGCGGCAATGCTTCAAAACCCGGAGAAACAGAGCCTGGTCGTTGTTGCGCTCCACATCTTCCGAATAAATCTTCCGTTGCGGATCCTGCCGATACATCACCGTAAGACAACCTGGCCAGCAGTGCATCAGCATCTTTTTATATGTCAAATGTTTAATCACCTTTACCTGAATGCCCGTCAAGCGTCCTTTCTCATCGATATGCGCGTATTGCGTAAAACTGAAATCGCAATCGTTCGCCTGCATGAACGCCACCTGCATCTCGAGTTTCTTCGGCAACCAGACATCATCGCTGTCCAAAAAAGCCAGATATTCGCCCTCGGAACGCCCGATAGCCCTGTTCCGGCTCACCGCCGCCCCCATGTTGCGGTCGTTCCTGCCGAATTTTATCCGAGAATCCCGCGCGGCATATTCCTCTATAATCGCAAGGCTTGCATCGGTGGAGGCGTCGTCCTGAATCAGCAACTCCCAATTTCCATAGGTTTGGG
>CAZEOJ010000107.1:2515-5062 GCA_964513825.1 uncultured Bacteroidaceae bacterium | reverse complement strand
GAGGGTGTCGTTGATCGAACCCATAGCCACGATCACATATTCGGCATTGGGGTCGCCGTAGTAGGTGAAGGGTTTGTATTGACGTCCCGTCAGGGCCGAAATCTTCTGCATGTAGTCGTTCACGATGTCGGGAACGGCGTCATAGTAGGGATTGCAGGCTTCGCGGGCCTGGAAATATACGTCGGGGTTCTGCGCCGTGCCGCGCGTTACGGGATGTTCGGGGTTGAGGGCACGTTCGCGGTAGGCGTTCAAGGCGTCGGTATCCACCAAGGCCTTCATGTCTTCCATGTCGATCGCCTCTATCTTCTGGATTTCGTGGCTGGTGCGGAAGCCGTCGAAGAAGTGGCAGAAAGGAACCCGGCTCTTGATGGCGGCCAAGTGGGCCACGCCGGCCAGGTCCATACATTCCTGCACCGAGCTGGAGGCCAGGAACGCGAAACCGGTCTGACGGGTGGCGTAGATATCCTGATGGTCGCCGAAGATAGACAAGGCGTGCGAGGCCAACGCACGGGCGGAAACATGGAACACGCCCGGCAGCAGTTCGCCGGCAATCTTGTACATATTGGGAATCATCAACAGCAAGCCCTGCGAGGCCGTGTAGGTGGTGGTGAGGGCGCCCGCCTGCAAGGAACCGTGAACGGCTCCGGCGGCGCCGGCTTCGGACTGCATCTCAATGACGCGGACTTTCTCGCCGAACATGTTGGTTCTGCCCTGCGAGGCCCATTCGTCGATGTGTTCGGCCATAGGGGAGGAGGGTGTGATGGGGTAGATGGCGGCCACCTCGCTGAACATAGAGGCGACGTGAGCCGTGGCTTCATTCCCGTCACAGGTCATGAATTTTTTTTCTTTTGCCATGATTCTATTAGGTTTTTGCTTTTTATACAGGGCTATCCGTGCGTTTTTGTACAGGCACGAAAAAACGGCGCGAAGGTACGATTTTTTCTGCTTATTTTTTAGGAAAATATGATTTGAGTTTTCGTATCTTTGTAACTTGTGTTCAAAAAGACGGGAAACGATAATTTTAAACGTATATGAAACATATTTATAGGATTTTAGGTGTTATCCTGCTGGGAGCGGCGGCGGTGACGACCGCCGCCGCGCAGAGCCTCGGTGAGCGGGAAATGGACGTTCTCAGGAAAAGTTTTGTGAAGGACGCCCCCACGGTGGCCATGCAGAATATCCTTACGGGCGACGCCGACCTCAAGGCGCAGGCGCTCAACCGCGACATGCAGGGCAAGATAGACCACTATTTCAAATACAGGGTAAAGGTGAAAGGCGTCACCGACCAGAAGAAATCGGGGCGGTGCTGGATGTTCACCTCCATGAACGTGCTCCGTCCGGGCGTGATGGAGAAATATGGTATCGACGAATTCGACTTCTCTCACAACTATCTCTATTTCTATGATATATTGGAGAAATCGAACCTCTTTTTAGAAAACGTCATCCGTACCGCCAAGAACGATATCGCCGACAGGGACGTGATGCATCTCTTTTCGGAACCGGTGGGCGACGGCGGGGTGTGGAACCTCTACTATAACCTGGCCGAGAAATACGGCGTGGTGCCGGCGGAGGTGATGCCCGAGACCGAACATTCGGACAACACGCGGCAGTTGTGCGCGTTGGTGAACGAAAGCCTGCGCCGCACGGGTATGGACATCCGTCACATGGTTGAGAAGGGTGCCAAGGCTCCGGCGCTTGCCGAACGCAAGATGAGCGGGTTGAAGGATGTGTACAGGATTCTGGCGCTCTGCCTGGGCGAGCCTCCCGCCGAGTTCACATGGCGCTACACGGACAAGGACGGCAACATCCAACAGCTGAGCGGCTACACGCCCATGCATTTCTACACGGAAATCAAGCCCGAGGGATACGCGCCCGACAACTACATCATGATTATGAACGACCCCACGCGTCCCTATTATAAGATGTATGAGATAGAAAACTACCGCAACACCTACGAGGGGCTCAACTGGCTGTATCTGAACCTGCCCGCCGACGATATCAAGGCGGCGGCCTTGGCTTCTATCAAGAACAACGAGGCGATGTATGCCTCGTGCGATGTGGCCAAGCAGTTCGACGGCAAGAAGGGGGTTTCCGCTCCCGGCCTCTACGACTACGAGTCGATGCTGGGCGTGAAGCTGGCTATGGACAAGGCCGACCGTATATGGAGCCGTCAGAGCGGGTCGAGCCACGCGATGACGCTGGTGGGCTGCGATGTGGACGAGAACGAGAAGCCCGTGAAATGGGAGTTCGAGAACAGCTGGGGCCCCACGGCGGGGCACAAGGGCTACATCACCTTTACCGACGACTGGTTCAGCGAGTATATGTTCCGTCTGGTGATCCGCAAGGATTTTCTGGACGAGAAAGCCAAGGCCGCGCTGGGCACCAAGCCGGTGAAGCTGCCCATGTGGGATTTTATGTTTTAATTCGATTTAATTAAAAACCAAAGATATGCGTAAATCTTTATTATCGTGGGGCGTGGCGGCGCTCGTGTCGCTTCTGCTGTGTCCGAATCTTTCCGCACAGGAAAAGAAAACCTATGATGTGGGG
>CAZEOJ010000107.1:0-2415 GCA_964513825.1 uncultured Bacteroidaceae bacterium | reverse complement strand
GCTTCTGCTGTGTCCGAATCTTTCCGCACAGGAAAAGAAAACCTATGATGTGGGGATGATAGGGTTCTACAATCTGGAAAACCTTTTCGACACCATCGACGATCCCAACACCAACGATCAGGAGTTCCTTCCCAACGGGGGCTACGCTTGGTCGGGCACCAAGTACCGCAGCAAACTGCACAACATGGCCACGATAATCGCCAAGATCGGCACCGATGAGAAAGGCCTCAACCTGCGTTGTCCCGATATCTTGGGCGTGAGCGAGATAGAGAACCGCACGGTGTTGGAAGACTTGGTGGCGCAACCCGAGTTGGCGCCCTACAATTTCGGTATCGTGCACTACGATGGTCCCGACCGTCGTGGCGTGGACGTGGGGCTCCTTTATAAGAAAGACAAATTCACGGTGTTGGGTTCGCGTTCGGTGAACATCCCCTACGAGCGTCTGGGTTTCTACACCCGCGACCAGCTTGTGGTGACGGGCATCTATATGGGCGATACCATTCACCTGATTGTGATTCACTGGCCCTCGCGTCTGGGCGGGGAGAAACGGAGCTCTCCCAAGCGGGAGCTTGCCGCCGAATACAGCCGGGGCATCGTGGACAGCCTGTTGGCGATAAATCCCAACGCCAAGGTGGTGTTGATGGGCGACATGAACGACGACCCCTACAACAACAGCGTGGTGCAAATCATGAACGCGCCCAAGCAGGACGACTACACCAAGCTGAAACCGGGGCAGATGTATAACGCTTCCTATGGAGCGTATAAGCTGGGCAACGGCACCTTGTGCTATCGCGGCAAATGGAATCTGTTTGACCAGATGATTCTTACGCAGGGTTTTGTGGGCAAGGACCGTTCCACGCTCAAATTCTACGGCTATCGTATTTTCCGCGATCCTATGCTTTTGCAGAAGAGCGGACAGTATGCGGGCTATCCCTTGCGCACGCATGCGGGTGGGGTATGGCTGAACGGTTACAGCGACCACTTCCCCGTATTCATGGTTGTCATCAAAGAAAAAAAATAAAGGTATGTTGACCTCTTTCAAAATCGTTTCCGCCGAAGAAGCGGTAAAAGTGATCAAGACCGACGACAGGGTACATATCCATGCCATCGGTTGCGCGCCGCAAAAGTTGATTGCGGCCATGTGTGAGCGCGGTCGTCGCCGCGAATTCAAGAATGTGCGCATCCAGCACCTGCACACCGAGGGCCCGGCGCCCTACACGGCTCCCGAATTCGAGGGTGTTTTCTGCATGGAGTCGTTCTTTGCCGGCGCCAACGTGCGCAAGGACACGCAGGCCGGATACGCCGACTATATTCCGGGCTTTCTGCAAGATACCCAGCGTCTTATCCGCGAGGGTTTCTGCCGCCCCAACGTGGCCTTGATTCAGGTGTCGCGTCCCGACAAGCACGGCTATGTGTCGCTGGGTTGCTCGGTGGACGCCACGTTGGCCGCCGTGGAGACCGCCGACACGGTCATCGCCACAATCAACGAGAATATGCCGCGCTCTATGGGCGACGCGCTTATTCCGATGAGCATGATCGACATCTTTACCGAAGACAACGCGCCGCTGATAGAGGGGCATTTCGCCCAGCCTTCGCCCGAGGAGGCGCAGATAGGCAAGTATGTGGCCGAACTGATCGAGGACGGCGCCACCTTGCAGATGGGCATCGGCTCCATTCCCAACGCGGTGCTCTCGCAGCTGGGCAACCACAAGAACCTGGGCGTGCATACCGAGATGTTTGCCGACGGCGTGCTCAATCTGGTGCGCAAGGGTGTCATCAACGGTATGAACAAGAAGATAGACAAGGGCAAGATTGTCTCCACTTTCGTTATGGGAAGCAAGGAAGTGTACGACTTCCTCGACGATAATCCCGGGGTGGCGATGATGGATGTGGGCTACACCAACAACGAGTTCATCATTGCCAAGAATCCCAAGGTGACGGCCATCAACTCCGCGTTGCAGATAGACCTGACGGGACAGGTGTGCGCCGATTCGCTCGGCACCAAGTTCTATTCGGGTGTGGGCGGTCAGGTGGACTTTATCCGCGGGGCTTCGTTGAGCGAGGGCGGCAAGCCTATCATCGCCATGCAGTCGGTCACCAACAAGGGTGTGAGCAAGATTGCGCCCGTGCTGACCTCGGGGGCGGGGGTGGTGACCACGCGCGCCCATGTGCAATGGATTGTGACCGAATACGGTGCGGTGAACCTCTATGGCAAGACCTTGCAGGATCGCGCCAAGGCGCTCATCTCGATCGCGCATCCCGACCACCGCGAGGAACTGGATCGCGCCGCGTTCGAACGCTTCGGCTCCCACTACCACTTCGTAGGGTAGAGGGTAGAGTATAGGGTAGAAGGTATAGAGGGGGGCAAACGGGGTTGTTCGGAAGTGCCTTAAAGTCTGCCCGCGTAATTTTGCC
>CAZEOJ010000106.1:2573-5181 GCA_964513825.1 uncultured Bacteroidaceae bacterium | reverse complement strand
TTTTCGTATTTGAGGCTTTGGAAGACGCTGCTCTTGACGCGGATGTGGAAATTCCACTCGGTGCGGTAGCCGAAGGGCACCCAGTAGAAGCCCATTTCCCAGCAATGCAGGTCGCGGCCGAAGGTAATGGACGTTACCGTAAACTTCTTGGCCTGGATATCGAAGCCCGTACCGAAGTTAATCGTGAACTTATCGGTGAGCCTTACGTTTCCCGACAAGGTGATTGTCTGAATCAGATCGTGCTGCAACTTGTCGCCCTCCCGCGTGCCGGGCGTGATGACATAGTTGAGGTTGTAGCCGATATTGAGGTTCCAGGGCACCTTGAAGTCGATAGGCTGCTGGAAAATATCGGTGGGCGAATATAAATCGGAAGGGTAGTAGGGGTCGCTCGGCAGGTTCGACGCCTCGGCGGTGTTCTCCTTGGGACGCGCCTTGGGATTGAGGTTCCACCCCAGTGACACGGCCATGTTGGTGCGCGAGAAACGGAGCCCTTTCTTGGTGTTGTTCACCCAGAAGAACTCGTTGTAGCGGCGGCCTTTCTCGTCCACCTTATAGAAGTCGAAAGACGCGCCGGCATTGATGTTGAGCCGCTGGAAAAGCACGGTGCGCGCACTGAGGGTGAGCGGCGCCCAGCGCAGGGAGTCGGCGGCGAGGTTATAGGACGTGCTGATGGTGAAGTTGTCTATCAGCTTCACCTTCTTCTCATTGTTTACGCTGTCCTTGCGGTTGCGCACCTTCATCTCAAACGAGTTTTTGAGCGAGAGGTTCAGGCTCCCCACCTGTCCCGCCGAGGGTCCGCCGTAGATATTGTTCGCGAATTTGGAGTAGAGCACCACGTTGCCGTTGGGGTCGGTGTAGGTGTCGTAGGTGCCCCAGAACGGCTTGCTGAAATCGGGATGATAGGTAAAGCCCACCGAGGGCGTGAACACATGGCGGAAAGCCTTTACCGCGCCCTTGCGGAACCTGAAAAGTGCGTAGACATTGAAATAGAAATTGGTGTTGTAGCTGAAGTCGCGCGTGGTCTTGAAGCCCTTTTCATATTGCGAAACCACTTGGTTCAGGTCGGGGTCGTAATGGCGCTCGGTGTTTTTGAGATACCAATACTCCTTATAGTCGAAATTGTTGGTCCAGTTGATGTATTTGAGGATTTTGACGGTATGGGCCAGACGGATGTTCTGTTGCATACCGTTCTGCATATCGTCGAGCGTCTGACGTGTAAAGAGCGAGGTATCGGTGGCGCGGATGCGGTTCTGCGCGACCATGCTGTAATTGAAACTGATGTTCTCATACCAACGCCGTTTGCCCGCCGCCTTGCGCCGCCGGAAAGGATAGAGCTGGTCTACCGAGAAACTCAGGCTCGGCAGCCCGATGTTGAACGCATGTGTGCCGGTGTTGTAGTCGGCGTTGGCATTCACCGCCAGGTGCAGTTTGCGGGCGAAGTCGAGCGAGTAGGAGATGTTCGACGAGGTGGTGTTGGTGAGATAGTCGGTGAGGTTGCCCGAATATTGGCTGTACGAACTGTTGGTGTAGTTGACGTTGGCCGAAAAACGGCTGTTGGGGCGTGCTTTGGAGTCCTGCGAGTGCGACCATTGGATTTTCAGACCCGTCTGGTGCGGACGGTGGGGCAGCCCGCGTTCGCCCTGAAACGTCCACGCATAGCCGAAATTCAGATTTCCCGAGAACTTGTAGCGCAAGGCGTAGCGCAGGTTGGCGCGCACCTCCCAGTTGCCGCTCGTATAGGCGTCGCCCTCCACGCCGAGGTCGAAATAATCGCTCACATTCAGATAGAACCCCAAGCCCCTGAAGAAGAAGCCCGCCCGCTGCGTCTGCCCGAAAGAGGGAAAAATCAGGCCCGACTTATATTTTTTCATATCCGGAATCAAGGCGAAAGGAACCACCAGAGGGGTGGGGACGTCCTCGATAAAGAGCATGGCCGAACCCATCGCGATCACCTTGTCGGGCACCACTTTGGCGCGCCACGCCCGCAGGTCGAAATGCGGTTTCTCGAGATCGCACGAAGTAAAGCTCGCGTTCTTGACAAAGGTGACGTCGTTCTCGTATTTCTTCACCATATTGCCGTGCACGTAAATCTCGTCCTGTTGGGTCAGCACATCGCGTATCAAGCCCCTCTTGGTGCGGAAATTATAGCGTATCTCCTTGGCGTCGAAAGTATTGTCCTTATCGGTAAAGTGCGGGATGCCGATTTCCATGCCGTCGGTGTCGATAGTGGGTTGGGCGAAGACCTCCGAGAGCGGCATGTTGATTTCCATATAGTCGGCCTCGAGCCTCATGCCCGAATAGTTCACCACGCCCTGACTGAAAAGATGCGCCACGCGGGTCTTCATATCCACGTAGATGGAGTCGACGGCAAAGTACGAGAGGGAGGATTGCAGGGCGTTTCCTTGCTTGATAAGCGCTTGCGGTGCGGCGGCGCTGTCCGCGGTGTAGAGACTGTCTGCGGCATACAGACTGTCCGCGGTGTACAGGCTATCCACAGCATATAGGCTGTCCACGGGGATTTGCCCCCGTGCGGCCCCCGGCGCCGCCACCCATAGCACGGCTGTAAGAAGTCCTATCCCTATGTACGCTTTCCGTCTGCGCATAAGGA
>CAZEOJ010000106.1:0-2473 GCA_964513825.1 uncultured Bacteroidaceae bacterium | reverse complement strand
AAAGGTACAAAAAGCCGAGCGCCGATACAACAGCAAGCCTCTACTTCCCTCCCCCGCTGCCGATACGCGACGCCTCCTCACTCTTCTCCTTGTGCCGCGGCGCACGGTTCATCATCTTGCTGTTCCCGAAACGATACGTGATCCGCAGGTTTCCGCGCACACGGTTCCAGTCGTTTATGCTATAGTCCGTGTTGTATCCCCCGCGGACGTCGGGATAGGACGAGGAACTGACGTAAGGCATGAACGACCCGTCGACGTTCGCCGAGAGCGTGAGGGTCTTGTTGAAGAAGAACGCTTTGATGCCCAAGCCGCCGCCCACCTGACCGTAACTCCTCCTGAATTCCTCCCTCGACGGCATACTGCCCCACGACCACAACGACAACGTCACCTGCTTGTGCACATCCACCTCGGTGCTCAGCCAATAATTGCTCTCAAAAATCGTGCTCGTCACCGTTCGGCCCTCGTAGGCGGTCTGCGAACGCCCGTAGTTGCCGCCCACATTCACCATCAACCTCCATATCTTGAAGAACGTGAGGTTGGCGCTGAGGTTGGCCGTCAGCTGATCGCGCTTGCCGATGTTCACGGGCATGGAGATCTGGTTGTTCAGCGAATCGAAGAACGACACGTGGCTGTAGGCATCGTCGGTGTGCAGATAGCTTATCGTGACGAAGAACTTGTAGTTGAACGAATAGTTCAACGACAGGTCGTGCGAATACTGCGGATTGAGATAGGGATTGCCGCAATGGTAGCTGGTGGCGGTCTGACGGATGAAGAACGGATTGAGGCTCTCGTAGTCGGGACGGCTCAGACGGTAGCGGTACGACAGGCTCAGGGTGTTCTTCGGGTCTATGGGATGACTGATCGTGATATTGGGAAAGGGACGGATATAGCCGCGGCGGTTCACCGAATCCATACTCAGGTTGTGGCCCTGCGTATGGGTGTATTCGGCGCGCAGACCCACTTGCAGGGAGGTCTGTGTCTTGAACGTGTGGTTCACCATGATATAGGCCGCGCCTATCATCTCGTCGTAGAGGAAGTGATCGTCCGTACTGCCGAGGGTGTCCCGGTAGTTGTTGCGGGTATTGTTGTCCACATAGCTGAATTTGAGGCCGGCCTCGAGCGAGGTGCGGTCGGAGAAAGGATGCTCGTAATCGGCCTTGAAGGTATAGATGTCGGAGGCGAAGGTCTGCGCGGTATAGTAGGGATCGCGATAGACCGGGTTGACGAAGTCTCCCGAGAAATACGAGAGGTCCACGGAGCCGGAGACATCGGAGAGGTTGCGCATATAGTCGAGGTTGAGGGTGAGCTTGCGGTTGAAGACCGTGTCGAAGGTGTGTTCGTAGCTCAGGTTCACGTCGTGGCTCTGTCCCGCCCAATCACTGCGCCCGCCTTGAAAGAAAGAATACAGCACCGAGTCGATGCCGGCCTGCGGATAATGGCGGCTGAAAAGGTTTCCGAGCCGGCCTCCTCCGGAATACGTAGACCCGTCATAACTCAGGCTCAGCACATCCTGTTGGGTGGGGTAGTAGTCGATGCCCCCCTGTCCGTAGATACCGTAACCGTTGTTGGTAGAGACGGAATTGTTGCGCTCGTTCCCCACGCCGTTTATCTCCAGACGGCTGCCGTCGGCGTAGTCGCTGCGGTGATACATATAGCTGTCGTGCCGCCACTGATAGACGGAGGCGTTGGCATAGACGGTGAATTTCTTGTGGCGGTAGTTGAGGTCGACGCCGCCGTTGCCCTGAACGAATCTGTTATAGGACATCCCTGCGATCACCGAACCCGAAAAGCCCGAAGATGAGCTGCGCACGGTCTTGATGTTGATGATGCCGCCCGTGCCCTCGGCGTCGTATTTGGACGAGGGGTTGTTCATCACCTCTATCTTCTCGATGTTGTTGCCGGGCATACCGCGCAGATAGTTGGCGAGGTTCTGCCCGCTCAGATGCGGGTTGCGGTCGTTGATGAGCACCAACACACCGCCCCGTCCGTTGAGCGAGATATTGTCGTCTTTGTCGATTGTCACGCCGGGAAACTTCTTGAGCATCTCGTAGGCGTTGTCGGCTTGGCTGGCCAGGCTCTGCGAGACGTTCATCGTGATTTTTCCGGGTTTCATCTCCATGACGGGGCGTTTGGCGCGCACCACCACGGCATCGAGCTGCACGGCCTGCGAGGTGAGCGGTATCGGGGCGAGCGTTATATCGGTATGGGAGGCGTCGACGGTAAAGCGTTCGGAATTGTTGTGATGATAGCCCAACACCGATACCTGCACGAAATAACTGCCGGCGGGAATGCGTTTGAAGCAGAACGCCCCGCTGTCGTCGGAAGCGAGCCCCATCACCTGCGTGCTGTCGGAGGCCTTTACCAGCACCACGTTGGCGAAAGGCATGGGCTTGCCGTTCTCGGCCTCGCGCACGCTTCCCGCAATCTTGCCCGTCTGGGCCAACGCCCCGTGGAGCGTTCCGATAGCCAGCAG
>CAZEOJ010000105.1:0-5188 GCA_964513825.1 uncultured Bacteroidaceae bacterium | reverse complement strand
CGCGATGTGGAATATGTGGTGATAGACAACGAGGTGAAGATTGTGGACGAGCAGACGGGACGTATCATGGAAGGGCGCCGCTACTCGGACGGTCTGCATCAGGCCATCGAAGCCAAGGAAAGGGTGAAGGTGGAGAAAGCCACCCAAACCTACGCCACCATCACGTTGCAGAACTATTTCCGCATGTATTCCAAGCTTTCGGGTATGACGGGTACCGCCGAAACCGAAGCGGGCGAATTCTGGAACATCTACAAACTCGACGTGGTCTGCATTCCCACCAACCGTCCCGTGATCCGCGAGGATATGGACGACCTCATCTACAAGACCAAACGCGAGAAATACAACGCCATCATCGAGGAGGTGGAACGTCTCATCAAGGCCGGAAGACCTGTGCTGGTGGGCACCACTTCGGTGGAGGTGAGCGAATTGCTGAGCCGTATGTTGAAGGGGCGCGGCATCGCGCACAACGTGCTCAACGCCAAACTGCACAAGAAAGAGGCCGACATCGTGGCCGAGGCGGGCAAGGCGGGAACGGTGACGATTGCCACCAACATGGCCGGACGTGGTACCGACATCAAGCTCGGGCCGGGCGTCAAGGAGGCCGGCGGTCTGGCCATCATCGGCACCGAACGCCATGAGAGCCGCCGCGTGGACCGTCAGCTGCGAGGCCGCGCCGGACGTCAGGGCGACCCCGGAAGCTCGCAGTTCTACGTATCGTTGGAAGACAACCTGATGCGTCTTTTCGCTTCCCAGCGTATCGCCGCCGTGATGGACCGTTTCGGCTATCAGGAGGGCGAGAACATCCAGTCGGGCATGATCACCAAATCTATCGAGCGGGCGCAGAAGAAAGTGGAGGAGAACCATTTCGGCGTGCGCAAGCGGCTGTTGGAATACGACGACGTGATGAACGCCCAGCGCGAGGTCATCTATACCAAACGCCGCCACGCCTTGTTCGGCGAACGCCTGGGCATCGACATCTCGAACATGATGTACGACACGGTGGAGGGCTTTATGAACGACCTGCGCGAAGACCGCGATTTCGAGCAGTTCAAGGGCCGTCTGGTACGCACTTTCGGCGTGGAATGCCCCATAGACGAGAACCGCGCCACCAGCGGCAAGAACGAGGCCGTGCAGGAGGTGTTCGACGCCGTCTACGGCGCGTACCGCCAGAAGGCCGAAGCCATCGCCCAGCAGGCCCTGCCTATCATCAAGCACGTGCAGGAATCGCACGGCTCGCGTTTCGAGAACATCGCCATTCCCATCACCGACGGCAAGAAAACCTTGCAGGTGGTGGCCAACATCAAGAAATGCCTGGACAGCAACGGCCACGAAATCACCGCCTCCATTCAGAGGGGCCTGTGCCTGGCCATGATAGACGACGGCTGGAAAGAGCATCTGCGCGAGATGGACGAACTCAAGCAGTCGGTGCAGAACGCTTCCTATGAGCAGAAAGACCCGTTGCTTATCTATAAGTTCGAGGCTTTCAACCTTTTCCAGCAGATGATTCTCGACATGAACCGCGAGGTGAGCGCCTTCCTCTCGCTCGGTCACCTGCCCTCGCCCGACCCCGAACAGATGAAGGAGGCCCGCGAGCAGAGGACCGACATGAGCCGTATGCAGATTTCGCGGCAAGGCGGCGTGGAAGCCACCCGCCGCACGGGTGCCGAACAGGTGCGCACGCAGACCAACGGGCCCGACGCCCCGCAGAAGCCCCAGCCCGTGCATATCGAAAAGAAGATAGGCCGCAACGACCCCTGTCCCTGCGGAAGCGGCAAGAAATACAAGAACTGCCACGGCCGCGCGGACGCACAGGCATAGACATCGGAACATTATGGACAAGGAAAGAATCAATGCGCTCTCCGCGAGGGTGGAGACGCTGAGGAGGTGTCTTTGACATCGCCGGCAAGGAGAAATTCATAAGCGACGAGGAAGCCAAGACACAGGCTCCCGACTTCTGGAACGACCCCAAACAGGCCGAACAGATACTCAAATCCATTCAACGGCGCAAGGTGTGGACGGATGCGTTCCGCGCGCTCGACAGCGAGAAGGAGGACGCGGAGGTGCTGTATGAGATGCTGGAGGCGGGCGAGGCCGACGAGACCGAAATGGAACAGGCTCTCGCGCATCTGGAAAAAAGCGTGGAGGATCTGGAATTCAAGAATATGCTTTCGGGCGAGGAAGACCGTCTGGGTTGCATGATCACGATCAATTCGGGGGCGGGCGGCACCGAAAGCCAGGACTGGGCGGAGATGCTCTACCGTATGTATATGCGGTGGGCGGAACGCAAGAACTACAAAACCACCGTGGTGGACTATCAGGAGGGCGAGCAGGCGGGCATCAAGTCGGCCTCCATCGAGGTGGAGGGCGATTTCGCTTTCGGTTATCTGAAAAGCGAGAGCGGCGTGCACCGGCTGGTGCGTATCTCTCCTTTCGACGCCAATGCACGCCGCCACACGTCGTTCGCATCGGTCTACGCCTACCCCATGATCGACGACAACATCAATATCGAGGTCAATCCCGCCGACCTCAGCTGGGACACCTTCCGGAGCAGCGGCCCCGGCGGACAGAACGTGAACAAGGTGGAGACCGCGGTACGTCTGCGCCACGCCCCCAGCGGCATCATCATCGAATGCCAGGTGACGCGCTCCCAGTTGCAGAACCGCGAAAAGGCCCTGCAAATGCTTAAAAGCCAGCTCTATGAGATAGAGTTACGCAAGAAGAAGGAAAAGATTGACGCCATCGAGGGAAGCAAGAAGAAAATCGAATGGGGAAGCCAGATCCGTTCTTATGTAATGCAGCCCTACAAGATGGTGAAAGACCTGCGCACGGGTTGCGAGACCAGCAATGTGCAGGAAGTGATGGATGGAGGCCTTGACGATTTCATCAAGGCCTATCTCATGGAATTTTCCGACAAGAGCAATTAGAAAGCCTGCACCTTGGCCGAACCCGAGGCGTTGACCTTGGTCTTGGGCATACCGCCGTAGGTGAGCACCGCGCCGTCGGCCACGGTGGCGCTCAGTTCCTTATTGACCGTGAGGCCGGCCGTGCTCAGGTTCGACATCTTGACGCCCGCCTTGTCCACATGGAAATCGCGCGTGCCGAAACGGGTGTGGTTGTTCTGCGAGAGCGAGAAAGAGGGGGTGTGACCGCGCACCTCCATCGTGGCGTAGTCCGAAAGTTCCACTTTCACCTCTTTGGTGGAGGTCAGGGCTCCTTTCCATTCCGCCTTGTCCGACATCTCGATGCTGATTTTGTCGGTGGTCTGTATATCGCCCGTAAAAACCGTGTTTTCTTTCATCTCCACGCTTATCTTCTTGCAGGAAAAACCGTCCTTGATTTCCATCGTGGCACTTCCGCTCAGCTCGACATCCTCGAGCTGGCTCAAGGTCATCTCGATTTCGAAAGGCGCGTAATTCTGTTTGAGTTTGCCTTTTACGGAAACATCCACTTTGGTACCGCCGGTCTTGACCGCAATCCTCGGCAATACCTCCGCCGGTGCGGAAATATGCATTTCTTCTTTCGCTCCCTGCTTCAGTACGATTTTGAAATTGCCGTTCACGGACACGGCTTTGACACCGGTCAGATCGGTCTTTTGATAATGTTGCGCGGTTTCCTGCGCAAAGGCCATCGACACGGGTAAGATACCCGCCACAGCCCACAGTAAAGCGTTTACGAGAATTTTCTTCATATCCGTAATTTTTAGCGTGCAAAAATAAGAATTTCCCTCATTGCGTGAAGGCGAACTGCAGGATGTTCACGCCCATTTCCAGAGCTGCGCGATGGCTCTCCGGGCTGTCCTTGTGCACGGCGGGGTCTTCCCAGCCGTCGCCCAAGTCGCATTCGTAGGTGTAGAAACACACCACCCTGCCCTCGTGCATCAGCGCGAACCCTTGCGGGCGCTTGTTGTCGTGCTCGTGAATCTTGGGCAGTCCGCTGCGGCTGAAATCGAAGACCTGCTTGTAGATAGGATGGGAAAGGGGAAGCTCCACAAAGTCGGCTTCGGGCAGCACGCGCTTCATCTGCACGCGGATGTACTTGTCGAGGCCGTAGTTGTCGTCGATGTGCAGGAAGCCGCCGCCCAGGAGATAGGCGCGCAGGTTGCGCACCTCGGCCTCCGAGAAGACCACGTTGCCGTGGCCGGTGAGGTGCACGAAAGGACAGTCGAAAATCGCCGTGGCACCGGCTTCGACGGTGTGGGGGCGGGGATCGAGGTCCATGCCCGCCTGCACGGTGGCGAAAGCGATGAGGTTGGGCAGGGAGGTGGGGTTGGCGTACCAATCCCCGCCCCCGCTGTATTTAAGCAGCCCCACGGCGATTTTCTGCGCCGGTGCGGAGACTTGTGCCGCACAGAGGACAATCGTGGCTATAAACGCGCCGAAATGCCTTTTCATCGCAGGGCGTGTTTTTTCATCACCGCGCCCCAGGAGGCCAGCAAGGCGGCGGTTTCGGTGCGCAGACGGGTGGAGGCGAGCGAGACGGGCGTATAGCCGTTCCGCACGCAGAATTCCACTTCCGCGGGCGAAAAATCGCCCTCGGGTCCGATAATCACCTCAACTCCCCTGTCGGGCTCCAGAACGCTCAGGAAATCTTTTTTGGGATATTCTCCGCCGCAGTAGGCGATGAATTTCTGAGGATAGGTGTCGGGGCCTTCCCGCAAAAGCCGCTCCCTTTCCTGCACATAGGCCTTGAGCGGCATCATCGGGTCCGAAAGCGGCAGCCACGCCTGCTGCGACTGCTTCATGGCCGCCAGCAGAACACCGCGCACCCGTTCTTCCTTGACCACTTTCCGCTCGGAATGCTCGGTGCACACAAACGTAATCCGCCCCAAGCCCACCTCGGTGGCCTTTTCCAGAAACCACTCGGTGCGGTCCATGTTCTTGGTGGGCGCCATCACGATATGGGTGCGGGGACGCGGATTGTCCTCATCGCCGGGTCCGCGCAGCACCCCGCGCACACGCGCCAGACAAGCCTTGTCGCTCACCACCGAAAGTTCGGCCGCATAGAGCGAACCCTCGCCGTCGGTCACCCACACCTCCTGCCCCGGCACAAGCCGCAGCACCTTGGCGCAATGGTGGCTCTCGGCAGGCGACAGGCAACATTCGCCGTTCTCGACAAGGGGCGCGTAAAACAAGAACATCGGTCTATCTTGCGTGGATGAGGAAATAGTTCTTCTTGCCTTTCTGCACCA
>CAZEOJ010000104.1:2821-5336 GCA_964513825.1 uncultured Bacteroidaceae bacterium | reverse complement strand
TTCGTCTACTCCTTAGCAGGAGAGGGCGGCCAACGCAATCGAATTGAGTTTGGTCTTGGTGGTGTCGCCGCGCGAGGAAAGCACGCACGGAACCTTGGCACCCACGACCATAGCGGCCACTTCGCCCTGGCAGAACTTGGTGTGCACCTTATAGAAGGTGTTGCCCGCCTCGATGTTGGGGAAGAGCAGGCAATCGGCATCGCCGGCCACAGGACCGCCCACGCCCTTGATTTCGCCCGCTTCCTTGTCTATGGCCACGTCCACCGAGAGGGGGCCGTCTACATAACCGCCCTTTATCTGCCCTCTTTCGGCCATTTTGGCTATCAGAGCACCGTCCACACAAGCCTGCATACCGGTGGAAACCTGTTCGGTGGCGGCCAATACAGCCACTTTCGGTTTCTCGATGCCGATGTTGCGCGCGGTCTTTATCAGATAGTTGCAGATAGTTATCTTCTGTTTGAGGTCGGGGGCGGGAATGATAGCCATATCACTCACCACCAACAATTTGTGATAGGCGGGATTTTGCAGGATAGCCACATGGGTCAGCGTGGCCTTGGGGCCGGGCATCAAGCCTTTTTCCTTATTGAGAATGGCACGCATGTATTTGTCGGTGCTCACCAAGCCTTTCATCAGAAAGTCGCCCTCACCGTTGTTAATCAACTGAACGGCTATCTGCGCGCACTTGGAATCGTCGGTTTCCTGCACGATCTTGAATTTGTTGACATCGATGCCTTCTTTTTCGCAGACAGACTTGATAGTGTCGGTGTCGCCCACCAAGGTGGCTTCCACGATACCCAAATCCACCGCCTGACTGACGGCGCTGATAGTGTGCGCATCCACGGCGTAGGCCGCTACCAAACGTTTCTTGCCCTTGGTCTTGACAAGGTCGATCAACTGATCTAATTTAGTGATTGCCATATCTGTATTGTTTTAATTTTTGCGAACCAACGCGCGAATTTACAAAAATTTCGTATCCTTGCCGCCCCATTCCTTATATATATGCCTCAAAGCGACGTTGCATCCACCCCACTCGGCAAAATCGGCTACAAGCGGATTTTCGGGATTGCTTTCCCTATCATTCTGAGCAATTTGGCGCAGAATGTCATCGCTATCGCCGATACCATTTTCTTGGGCAATCTGGGCGAGGTGGAACTGGGCGCGGCGGCCTTGGCCTCTATCTTCTATCAGGTTATGGTCATGGTGATCTTCGGCTTCGGAGGAGGCGCGCAGATTCTCATGTCGCGGCGGCTCGGGCAGGGGCAATACCGGTCTATCGGCTGCATCTTTCAGCATACCTTGTGGTTCACGCTGTTCTGCGCCTTGCTGCTGTGCTCGCTTTTCCTGCTTTTCGGCGACCACCTGCTGGCGGGCATGGTGCATTCGCCCGACATCCTGCAAGCGGTGGGCGACTATATGCATGTGCGCATCTACGGACTGTTCTTCTCGTTGGCTATCATTGCGTTCAACGCTTTCTACGTGGGCATCGCGCACACCCGCACCATTTCCATAGCCACCCTCATCATGGGCGGCATCAACGTGGTGCTCGACTACGCGCTGGTGTTCGGCACGTTGGGATTGCCGCGCATGGAGATGCAGGGGGCGGCGCTGGCTTCGGTGATTGCGGAGGGTATCGGTCTGATTGCCTATGTGTTGTTGACCCGCTTCTCGCCCCACCGCAGACAATACCTGCCTTTCGGGAGGTTCAAATTTCAGTTCCGCCTGATAAAGAACCTTTTGAATGTTGCCTATCCGCTTATGGTACAGAATCTTCTGTCGTTCGGAAACTATTTCCTGTTCTTCCTCTTTATCGAGGAGCTGGGGCAGCGTTCGCTGGCGGTGGCCAACATGACGCGCAGCATGTATGTGATTTTCCTGTTGCCTATCTGGGGATTCGCCTGCACCACAAGTACACTCACCTCCTATCTCTGCGGGCAGAAACGCACCCGCGAGATTTTTCCTATGGCGGGCAAGGCTCTGCTTCTTACCTTGCTGTGCATCAGTGTGATTATAGGCTTGTTCTTTCCGTTCCGCGAAGCGGTGCTGGGCATCTTCACGCACGACGACTCCTTGGTGCCCGAGGCGTTCATGCCTTGCATGGTGGCGATTGTGGCCACCTATATCATGGCCGTGGCGCAGATTCTGTTCAACACCGTATTGGGGCGGGGCGAGACCAAGGCGGGCTTTCTGATAGAGACCGTCAACATGGTGTTCTACTTTCTCTATTGCTGGATTTTCATCCACCTCGACCCGAGTTGTTCGGTCACCCAGGCTTTCGGTGCGGAAATCACCTATACGGTAGGGTTATTTGTGATTTCGTTGTCGTATATCCTGCTTTCGAGGCGTTTCGGGAGCGGCAAAATCCGGGAGATTTAGGTTCGTTCGGGGCTATCGGAAGTCTTCTATCTTGCCCATGTCTTTCCAGAAGCCGTCCTTGTGTTCCTCCAGATAGATTTTACCGGAAGAGGCCGAAGCTATATAGGCGTCGATGACCGAAAAGGGTTGGTCGGTGCCGTAG
>CAZEOJ010000104.1:1388-2721 GCA_964513825.1 uncultured Bacteroidaceae bacterium | reverse complement strand
TGCCCTTGCAGGCGTTCCAAAAGATGCACCAAGAGCGGTTTGCCTTGATATTCCACCAAGGCTTTGGGCTTGTGGTCGGTGAGGGGTTTGAGACGGGTGCCGAGCCCTGCGCAGGGTATAAATGCAATCATTTGTACAAGAGGTATTTCTGACGGGTTTTCTCAAATTCTTTCAGGTCTTTTATCCACGAGGCGCGGATTTCTTCCTCGCTTCTCCCCTGCCCGATCTGTTCGGCCAGACGCGGGCTGCCCGCCAGTTTGGAAAAGAAGGCGGTAAAGAAACGGGCTTTGTCGGGATAGTTGCGGTACATGCGCAGCAGGGGCTGCAAATCGAGCTGATGCGGCAGTTGCCGCGTCACGCTGTCGGGCACGAGCCACCCGCGGCATTCCTTGCCTTGCAGGGGCGGGTTCGCGCTCAACCCCGCTATCGGTTGGGGCGTAAAACGGTAATCCCCTTCCCCGCATCCCTCAAACCCATAGCATTCAAAGGGTTGCCAGGTTCCCCGCCCCATGCTCACGGGCGTTCCCTCCAAAAGACAGAGGCCGGGATAGGCGTAAATGGCTTTCATGCTGCGCAGGTTGGGCGACGGCCACACGGGGAAATCGTAGGCCGTGGCGCGGGTATAGCCTTGCAAGGGTATCACGTGCAGGGTGCAGGTTTTCTGCGTGTTCAGCCAGCCCTCGCCCGCTATCATCCGCGCATACTCGCCAATCGTCATGCCGTAGACCAACGGCACGGGGTGCATCCCCACAAAGGAGCGGCAGCAGGCGGTGTCCAGCATCGGGCCGTCGATATAGCCGGCATGGGGGTTGGGGCGGTCGAGCACCACCACGGGAATGCCTTGTTCGGCGCAGGCTTCCAGCACATAGTGCAGGGTGGATATATAGGTGTAGAAGCGCACGCCTACGTCCTGCAAGTCAAAGAGCATGAGGTCGATGCCTTTCAGGTCGGCGGGGGTGGGTTTCTTGTGGTTGCCGTAGAGCGAAATCACGGGGAGGCCGGTCTTTTCGTCGGCTTGGTTATCCACTTTCTTGCCGGCTTCGGCCTGTCCGCGAAAGCCGTGTTCGGGCGAAAAGACTTTCTCCACGCGGTAGCCTGCCGCGAGCAGCGTATCGACAAGGTGCACGCCGGCGAACACGCTGGTCTGATTGCCCACCACGCCTATGTTTTTTCCCTCTAAGAGAGGAAAATACAGTTCGGTTCGGCTCGCTCCCACTTCCACGTCTTGGGAGTGTGCCTTTACGCAGAAAAGCGAGAGGCAGGAGAGGGTCGCCACCGCCATGCGAAGAATTTTCGTCATCCTGTTTCCATTTTACGCCACCCACGAAGATAC
>CAZEOJ010000104.1:0-1288 GCA_964513825.1 uncultured Bacteroidaceae bacterium | reverse complement strand
AAGATACGAAATCTTCATATCTTTGTATCTTCGTACCTATGAACACAGCCCGCTACATAGCCCGCCGTTGGGCCTTCTCCACACCGCTGCGCCACACGCGCAACATCCTGCGCATGGGCATGGGCAGCATGGGGCTTTGCGTGGCGGTCATGGTGATTTCGCTGTGCGTGCTGGTGGGTTTCAAGACCGAAATCAGTCAGAAAGTGTTCGGGTTCGGCTCGCATGTGGTGGTGCAGCCTTATTGGTCGGAGAACGAGGCCGAAAGCCTTTCCATTGTATGGGATTCGGCTTTGCAGGCCCAGGTGTTGGGGCACGAGGGGGTGATTTCGGCGCAGGCCTATACGCTCAAAGGGGCGTTGATAAAGGGGCGGGAGGAGAGTTTCGGCGTGTTTTTCAAGGGTTTGCCACCCCATTTCGACACTTCTTTTTTTGCGCGGAAATTGGTGAAGGGGCATCTGCCTGCCTTTCAAGAAGATACGGTTACACAACAGGTGTTGGTCTCGGCGTTGCTGGCGCGCAAACTGCGGGTGGACACGGGGCATCGGCTGCGGGCGTTCTTTGTGCATCAGGGCGAACTGCGTCCCCGCGCCTTGCAGGTGTGCGGCATCTACGCCACGGGGCTCGAAACGTTCGACGAATCGTATGTGATAGGCGATATCGCTTTGATTCAGCAGCTTAACGGGTGGACGCGCGCGCAGGCCGACGGGGTGGACGTCACGCTCCGCAATCCCGGCGACCGTTTCCGTATCGCACGGATTTTCAATCAGGCTTTACCCTACGAGTATTCTTCCTTTCCCTGCGACCGCCTTTTCCCGGCCATTTTCGACTGGTTGGCGTTGGTGGATACCAATGTGTTCGTGCTTATCACGATTATGCTTATCGTGTGCATGATATGCTTGGTTTCGCTGCTCTTTATCCTCCTTATCGAGAGGAGGCCTCATGTGGGGGTTCTCAAAACGCTCGGTGCCGACAACCGTTTGATTCGCAATATCTTTATCTTACAGACGCTCACCATTTTGGGGCGTTCCCTGCTTATTGGCAACGTGGTCGCGCTTGCGCTCTGTCTGATGCAGAAGGCGAGCGGTGTGCTGCGTCTCGACGAAAGTGTCTATTTTCTCGACCGTGTGCCTGTGGCCTTTCCGTGGCCTGCCCTCGTGGGTATCAACCTGCTCGTCATGGCACTTGCCGCGCTCTTGCTCTACGGCCTTTCGTTCCTCATCAACAGAGCCACGCCCTCCCACCTCAATCGAGCCTGAAACCGTCCTGTTCGGGTCTTGTTTCGGGCTGT
>CAZEOJ010000103.1:0-5340 GCA_964513825.1 uncultured Bacteroidaceae bacterium | reverse complement strand
CAACTCTAATCCCAACCTCTATATGATAGTCCATTGCTGACCAACCTCCGGCGGCCTGCACTTTCTTGATGGACAGATTCGCGTATTGCTCCGGTATCTCTTTTTCCATCTTACCGTAACGGTAGTTGATAGAAAAAGCCCCCCTTACACGAATTATACCCCACTCATTTTTATGGGTGGTCAATACCTCGTTTATGAACTCTGAAACCGTGTACGGCTTGTCGAGTATTACATCATAGGGCGCGGTGCAGTCACCGCCCGTAGCGTGTGTTTGAACAAATTTCAACATATCTATTCTCCTTTTAATGGTTTGTCATTTTCGGTATTCCGTCCGTGTGTACATACGGACGGATGTACGTATGGGCATATTGCCATACGGCATAAAAGACATACGGATTTGTGAACAAATAAAACCCTGCCATTCCGTCCGTATGGCAAAAAAATGCCTGCAAATCAAAATTTTTTTTCTTGTTGTCATACAATCTTATACAGTCCTTAATTTTTCACTCAATGTAAAATCCGTGAAAATCCTGTAAAGTTTTGCAAAGATACGAAATATGAAAATTTTTAGAACTTATAAATATATATTTATTTTTGCAAAAAAATAATCACGGATTGACTATGCCAATCACCATATCCATCGCAACACAAAAAGGAGGCGTGGGCAAAACCACGCTCACGGGCATGGTGGCAGGACAACTACATTATGTGCACGCCTTGCGCTGCCTGGCCATCGACGCCGACTTTCCCCAGCTCAGCCTTTACGGTCTGCGCGACAGAGAGGAGAAAGCCTTGTCCTCGCTACCTGCCCTCTCCGATTTGTGTATGAACTTCTACGCCAAACACAACTTCGGCACCTATCCCATCTTCCATACCGGCACGGAGCCTCACAACGCCACCGCCGCCGCCATCCTGTCACGCATCCCCACCGCCGGCCTGGACATCATCCTGATAGACCTGCCCGGCAGCGTCAATCAACAAGAAACCTTGGAAAACCTGCTCGATGTGGAGTATCTCTTCGTGCCCGTCACACCCGACCGGGTCGTGATCGAAAGCACCCTGTCGTTTCATGTGCTGCTGCAGAAGATGCGTGCGCATGAAGACTTCGCCACCCGCATCAAACTCAAGGAGGTGCGCTACTTCCTCAACCAGATGGACGCCCGCACCAAACAGGAAAAAATCCTCGACCAATACCGCGAGGCTTTCGCCGAAGCCGGCATGGTGTTCCTCGACACATGGATTCCCAAGTCGGTGAAATTCTCCAAGGAAACCCTTGACGGCAACGCCGTCTACCGCAGCACGCTCCTGCCGATGACACCCGGAGCGGCCAGCGAGCTCCATATCAGTTCCCTCACCCAAGAAATCCTATCGATATGCCGACCCACCCCGTAGAAGACGACAACATGGCGGCTCTGCTGGCCAAGATGAACCGCTCCTCCATACAACCCCTGCCCGAACCCCGCCCCGAGCCTATACAGGAACCGACCCCGGAGCCTCTGCCTGAACCGACCCCGCCGCCGGCGGTGAAGCAACGGGGACGGCCCCGGAAAGAGGATAAGCCGGCCAAGGCGGCAGACTTCGAAGCCTACCGCGCCCAATTCCTGACCCGGCACAAAGAGGAGGAAATGGGTGGCCTGCGGGTACAGCTCTCCCGACGCAACAGCAACGACCTCAAGTTCATTGCCGCCTGCACCGGCACCACACTCACCACCCTGCTCAACAACGTGCTGCGCCACCATATCGCCACGCACGCCGACCTATTGAACACCCTCACCCGCCCCGCCCTGAGCTGGGCGGAACGGGACAAAGACGCCGACCATGAGCAATAGCCTGATTGTCCTTCTCGCCATCCTCGTGTGGATACCGTTCACGCTCTACTATTTCCGCAAGGAGATAGCCGGCTTCGGCAGCCGCAAGAAAGGCGGAGACGGAAACAACGAAATCAATATCGAGGACTGTCTGGGCACGTCCCAACAGATACCCGTCGCCCCGAAAAAAAACGAGGCATCGGAGGAAGAGGAACGGGTGGAGGTACCCTTCTATATGGCGGCCGCGCCCGGCAACATGGAAGTGGTGCCCGCCGACGAAGAAGAGGACCTGGAGGAATGGGCTTTCGAAGAAGCCGACATGCAACAGGGCCTTCTCGAAGAAAAACAGTTGCAGGAGGTGGAACACGACCTGCGCGAGCCCTATCGTTCCGAAGAGGATGACCGGCGTATCGCCGATGAGCTGCATACGCTGCAGACCTACGAGGTGTTCAACGCACTCCGGGAGGATGCCCGTCTGCGCACCCAGGAAATCCTGGCGAAGTATCCCCCGCCGCCTCCGCCTGTCCCGCTGCCGGACACGGAAGAGCCACTTGAAGAAGAGGACGGCACAGGCATGGAGGAAGAAGGAAGCGAAGACGGCTCCGAAAACGTAGCAGATGAAGTGAACGACTTTTTAAACTCTTAAAAAACAATAAAAATGAAAAAGAAAACAATCAAATTCCTTGCCGTGACGGCTATGGCAGCCATGCCGGCATTCTCGTTGGCGCAAACCTCGAACGCCAAGAACGCCTTGACGAAAGTGAGCACCGAACTCTCCGGCATCTTCGATACGGTGTCGAACCTGGCGCTTATCATCGCGGGTGTCATGGCCGTCGTGGGTGTCATCATGGTATTCGCCAAGATCCAGGCGGGCGACCAGCAGGCGGCCAAGACCATCGGCGGCTGGTTCGGAGGCATCATGTTCGTGAGCCTGGCCATCGGTATCGTCATCAAGGCGTTCTTCCTTTAGCCTCATCGCCACCGCCATGATAGCCTATTACAGCATCAACCGGGGCACCGGCAAGACCGTGGAGTTCAAGGGGCTCAAAGCACAGTACATCAAATACCTTTTGATGGTTGGGGTATCGTTGTTCTTGCTTTTCTTCATCCTCCAGTTCGCCGGGGCTCCGGTCTATATCATCGTGGCTATCGTGGGTGGCGGCGGCTTTATCGGTATCGGCTACATCTATAAGATGAGCAAGAAGTACGGGCGGTTCGGGCTGGAAAAGATGCAGGCTTCGCGAAGCCTGCCTCGATTCATCCTGCACCGCCGCACTTTCCGCACCCTCCTCCAATCCAAGAAAGCATGATAAACAGCGCATCCACCTCCACCCTGGAACGGCTCAACCCGATTCTTGCCATCGAGAATGACTGCATCCTCTCCAAACAGGGCGATTATACCGTGGCGTTCGAATTGCAGCTGCCGGAAATCTTCACCCTGACCGAACAGGAATACTGGAACCTGCACGATGCGTGGGTGAAAGCCATCAAAGGGCTGCCCGAATACTGCGTGCTGCACAAGCAGGACGTATATATTCAGGAAAAGTATAAACCCAATCCCAACATGGAGGAGCTGTCGTTCCTCAACAAAAGCTTCCAGTTGCATTTCGCCGAACGGCCGCATCTGTCGCACCGCTGTTATCTGTACCTGACCAAGACCTGCAAGCAGAACAGCCGCAAGCGGTCGCTGTTCACCTCCCTCTGCCGGGGAAGGCTTGTCCCGGCCGAAATCCACAACGAAACCACGCTGAGCCAGTTCATGGAAGCCGTAAACCAGTTCCGCGCCATCCTCGAAGCATCCTCCTTTGTCACCATCCGCCGCCTGACAGAAACCGACCTGCTGGGCGACGACAGCCATGAGGGTCTGTTGGACCGATATTTCAACTTCTTCGAATCCACACCCGCGGTGGCGGACTACGAACTGAAGCCCGACAGCATCACACACGGGACCCTGCGTGCCTGCGTGTATGCCATCTCCGACGTGGACGACCTGCCCATGCAGGTATCCCCGACCCGGCGGCACGATGCCCTGTCGACCGACCGCTCGGACTGCCACCTGAGTTACTCGGCTCCCATCGGGCAGCTGTTGGGGCACAGCCACATCTACAACCAGTATATCTTCGTCGACGACGTAAAGGAAATGACCCACAAACTCGCCCAGCGGAGCAAGCAGATGCAGTCGCTGTCCAAGCTCTCGCGCGAGAACACCATCAACGCCCAGTATATCGAAGACTTCCTGTCTCTGTATCACGAGGAAAGCATGTTGCCCTGCCGGGCGCATATGAACGTCGTGGCCTGGGACACGGAAGATAACTACGACCAGCTGCGCAACGACGTGGCGGCCGCCCTGTCGTTGATGGACGTGCGCCCCCGGCAGATCACCGCCGACGCTCCGGTCTTCTTCTGGTCGGGCGTGCCCGGCAACGGAGCGGACTTCCCGTCCGAAGACACCTTTATCCAGTTCGCCGAGAGCGCCACCTGTTTCTTCAACAGCGAGACGAATTACGTCTCTTCGGATTCGCCTTTCGGCATCAAGCTCGTGGACCGCTTCTCCAATGTGCCCCTGCACGTGGACATCTCCGATGAGCCCATGAAGCGCGGCATCACCACCAACCGAAACAAGTTCGTTCTGGGACCCTCCGGTTCGGGAAAATCCTTCTTTACAAACCATCTGGTACGCCAGTATTGGGAACAAGGCACGCACATCATCATGGTCGACACCGGAAACAGTTATCTGGGCCTATGCCAGTGGGTACAGCAGAAGACCGGCGGCGAAGACGGCATCTATTATACCTATACAGAAGAAAAGCCGATTACGTTCAACCCCTTCTTTACCGACGACCGCAAATTTGACGTGGAGAAGAGGGAATCCATCGCCACCCTGCTGCTCACTCTATGGAAGAAAGAAGACGAGTATATCACACGGAGCGAGGAAACGAAGGTGTCGGAAGCCGTGTATGACTATACCCGCCTGATCGAGAACGACCCGACGATAGAGCCGTCCTTCAACCACTTCTACGAATATCTGGAGACCGAATTCGACGCCAAACTGAAAAACGCCGGTGTCCGGGAAAAGGAGTTCGACCTGACGAACTTCCTCCTCGTGCTGCGCCCCTATTACCGAGGCGGCCAATACGACTATCTTCTGAACGCCACCGACAACCTCGACCTGCTTACTAAGCGGTTTGTCGTGTTCGAGCTCGACAACATCAAGGACCACAAGATCCTCTTCCCTGTGGTCACCATCATCATTATGGAGGCCTTCATCAACAAGATGCGCAAGCTCACCGGCATCCGCAAGATGATTTTGATTGAAGAGGCCTGGAAAGCCATCGCCAAGAGCGGCATGGCCGACTTCATTAAATACTTGTTCAAGACTGTCCGCAAGCACTTCGGAGAGGCGGTGGTCGTGACACAGGAAGTGGAGGACATCCTGTCCTCGCCCATCGTCAAGGAATCCATCATCAACAACTCGGATTGCAAGATACTGCTCGACCAGCGCAAATACATGAACAAATTCGACGGCATCCAG
>CAZEOJ010000102.1:0-5397 GCA_964513825.1 uncultured Bacteroidaceae bacterium | reverse complement strand
CCGGCGCTTCGGCTTTGGCGGCCGTGGCTTTCTTACCGCCGCGGCGCGTGCTCTTGGCCTTGGTTTCCTTGCCCTTCGTGCCGGGATTCAAGCTGTAATCCACAAGCTCGATAATGGCCATTTCGGCGTTGTCGCCCACACGGTAGCCCGTTTTGAGAATACGGGTATAACCGCCGGGACGTTGCGCGATTTTCTGCGAAATCTCGCGGAAAAGTTCGGTCACGGCCTCTTTGCTCTGCAGATAGCTGAAAACAACACGGCGCGAGTGCGTGGTGTCTTCCTTGGCCTTGTTGAGCAGGGGTTCTACATAAACCCGCAACGCTTTCGCCTTGGCCAAAGTGGTATTGATCTTCTTGTGCAGGATCAACGAGGTGGCCATGTTGGCCAACAATTGACGCCGGTGGGCGTGCGTCCTGCTAAGCTTATTGAATTTCTTTCCGTGTCTCATTTTGTGCTCCCCCTAATTATTCTTCGTCTTTATCAGTTTTATTCAATTTGTATTTGGCCACATTCATTCCGAAATCCAAATTCTTGGACTTGACCAGATTCTCCAATTCCGTCAACGATTTCTTGCCGAAATTGCGGAACTTGAGCAAGTCGGATTTGGGGAAAGCGACCAATTCGCCGAGCGTATCCACTTCGGCGGCTTTGAGGCAGTTCAACGCCCGCACCGACAATTCCATATCGGTGAGTTTGGTGTTGAGCAACTGACGCATGTGCAGATCGTCTTCGTCAAAATCGTCCTCGTCGGACACCTCCTTGGTTTCGTCCAACGAAATCTTCTCGTCCGAGAAAAGCATGAAGTGCTGGATGAGGATTTTCGCCGCTTCCTTCAACGCTTCCTTAGGCGCGATAGATCCGTCGGTAAGAATCGTCAGAATCAACTTCTCGTAGTCGGTCTTTTGTTCCACACGGAAGTTTTCGGTTTCGTAGTGAACGTTCTTGATAGGGGTGTGGATAGAGTCGATGGCGATAGTGCCGATAGGCGCGTTGGGCGTCTTGTTCTCCTCGGCGGGAACCCAACCGCGACCCTTGTCGATTGTGAAGTCCATCGACAGTTTCACGCTCGGTTCCATGTGGCAGATCTCGAATTCGGGATTGAGCACCTGAAATCCGTTCAAGGCATTGTCGAGGTCGCCGGCCTTGAACACATCCTTGCCCGAAATGGTCAGGTGAATCTGTTCGTGATCGACGTTCTTGATTTGCTGCTTGAAGCGAATCTGCTTAAGGTTGAGCACGATGTTCGTCACATCTTCGATAACCCCCTTGATAGATGCAAATTCGTGATCCACGCCCTCGATCTTTACGGAAGTGATGGCGAATCCCTCCAACGAAGAGAGCAGGATCCGGCGCAACGCATTTCCGATAGTAACCGAGTAACCGGGCTCCAAGGGGCGCACTTCGAATACGCCTTTCTTGTCGTCCAGGCTGAGCACGTTTACATTATCCGGTTTTTGAAAAGCTAAAATAGCCATTAGTGTCTTGTTTTTAATAATTTGAACCCGTTCCCTCAACTACTACTTGGAGTACAATTCGACGATGAGTTGCTCCTTGATGTTTTCGGGAATGTTTTCGCGTTCGGGATAAGCGAGGAACTTGCCGCTCAGGCTCTTGTTGTCCCATTCGATCCAGTTGTAGGGATGCGGACGGCCTTCGAGCGAGGTCACGATCACTTCCAACGATTTGGATCTTTCGCGAACCTCCACGATATCGCCCGGACGCAATTGGTAGGAGGGAATGCCCACCACGTTGCCGTTCACCGTGATGTGACGGTGGTTGACCAACTGACGGGCCGCGCTGCGGGTAGGAGCGATGCCCATACGGAAAACCACGTTGTCCAGACGCGATTCCAGCAACTGCAAGAGGTTCTCGCCGGTGATGCCCGCCTTACGCGAAGCCTGGGCGAAAATCTTGCGGAACTGACGTTCCAGAATGCCGTAGGTATATTTGGCTTTTTGTTTTTCTTGCAATTGGGTGCCGTATTCGGAGAGCTTGGCCCGACGTTTGTTCTGGCCGTGCTGACCGGGAGCGTATTTTTTCTTTTCCAGCGCCTTGTCGGCTCCAAAGATAGGTTCTTGGAACTTTCTTGCAATCTTGGATTTGGGACCGGTATATCTTGCCATTTTGTTCTAAACTTTTGCGTGAAACTAAATTAAACTCTTCTTCTCTTGGGAGGACGGCAACCGTTGTGGGGCAGGGGAGTAACGTCCACAATCTCGGTTACTTCGATACCCGAACCATGAATGGTGCGGATAGCCGATTCACGACCCGATCCCGGTCCTTTTACATAAACTTTCACTTTGCGCAATCCCAAATCGTAGGCCACTTTGGCACAATCGGTGGCGGCCATCTGCGCGGCATAGGGAGTGTTCTTCTTGGAACCCTTGAAACCCATTTTACCGGCCGACGCCCACGAGATAACCTGACCTGCGTTGTTGGTGAGCGAGATGATCACATTGTTGAATGAAGCAAAGATGAAAGCCTTGCCTTGCGGCTCCACTTTTACCACTTTCTTCTTTGCAGTCTTGGCGTTTTTTCCGCCAGTGTTAGCAACTTTTGCCATGTTTTGTATAAATGAATAATTGTTTTAGCAAAAAATAAGCGCAAGAAATTCAGGAATTAGCCCTTGGGTGCCTTCTTCTTGTTGGCTACGGTCTTCTTGCGGCCTTTACGCGTACGGGCGTTGTTCTTGGTGCTCTGACCTCTCAGGGGCAAGCCCAGACGGTGACGGATGCCTCTGTAGCAACCGATATCCATCAAACGCTTGATATTGGTCTGGACCTCGGAACGGAGCGCACCCTCCACCTTGAGGTTGTCGCCGATATAAGTACGAATCTTAGCCAATTCGTCGTCGTTCCATTCTTCCACTTTCTTGTCGTACGAAATATCGGAAGCCGCCAGAATCTTGCGGGCGGTGCTCCTTCCGATACCGTAAATGTAGGTCAAGCCTACTTCCCCCCTTTTGTTCTTGGGTAAATCGATACCTGCAATACGTGCCATGTATTATCTTTGTTTAGTAATTCTAAAATCCGTTACAAGCTATCAACCCTGACGCATCTTGTACTTGGGGTTCTTCTTGTTAATCACGTAAATCACACCCTTGCGCTTCACAATCTTGCACTCGGGCGATCTTTTCTTGACAGAAGGTCTTACTTTCATCGGTCTTCTTTATTAAGTTTCGCAAATTTGCAAAGATACTATTTATATCGGAAAACTATGCGTGCTTTCGTCAAATCGTAGGGCGACATTTCCAATTGGACGCGGTCGCCGGGCAGAATCTTGATGTAATGCAGGCGCATCTTTCCGGAGATATGGGCAATCACAACGTGTCCGTTTTCCAATTCCACACGGAACATGGCGTTTCCCAAAGACTCCACAACGGTTCCGTCTTGTTGTATGGACTGTTGTTTCGACATATCTTATTTGTTCTTAATTATTTGTTCTACCTTTTCAAAGCTCGAGAGGATATCGGCCCCCTCGCCCGTCACAGCCATGCTGTGTTCGAAATGCGCTGCCGGTTTGTGGTCCAACGTAAACACCTCCCATTCGTTCTTGGCGATGCCGATGTTCCGTTTACCCAAGGTGATCATGGGTTCCACCGCAATCACCATACCGGTTTTGAGCTGCGCCCCGGTGCCCCGTCGGCCATAGTTGAGCACGTCGGGTTTCTCGTGCATGTGCGCGCCCACACCGTGACCGCACAACTCCCGCACCACGCCGTAGCCCCGGCTTTCGGTATAGGTCTGCACCGCATAACCTATATCCCCGATGCGGTTGCCCGCCCTCACTTGCTCGATGCCTTTGTAGAGCGAGGCTTTGGTGTCTTCCAGAAGGTTTCTCACAGGCTCTTCTATCTGTTCCACCGCAAAGGTGTAGGCCGAATCGCCGTGATAACCGTCCTTCTCCACCACGCAGTCCACCGACACAATGTCACCTTCTTTGAGTTTCCTTTCGGAAGGAAAGCCGTGAACCACGAATTCGTTGACCGAAATGCAGAGGGTAAAGGGAAATCCCTCAAACCCTTTGCAGGCAGGTCGGCCGCCCTGCGAGCGGATGAACTCCTCCGCCCTTCTATCCAACTCCAAGGTGGACACGCCGGGAGCAATCATCTTTGCCATTTCGGCCAGCGTATCGGCTACGATGAGCGAGCTGACACGGATTTTGGCGATTTCTTCCGGCGTGTAGATCCTCGGTGTCATTCTTTTAAACCAACTAAGCAATGCCGTAGGCTCCTCCCGAGCGTCCCTTGATGCGGCCGCTCTTGGTAAGACCGTCGTAGTGGCGCATCAACAAGTGGCTTTCTATCTGTTGCAGGGTGTCCAAAATCACACCGACCATAATCAACAGCGAAGTACCGCCATAGAATTGGGCAAACTGCGTGCTGACGCCGAACAAACGTACGATAGCGGGCAGAATGGCCACGAAAGCGAGGAAGATGGAGCCGGGAAGCGTGATACGCGAAATCACGTCATCGATGAATTCCATCGTTTTCTTGCCGGGCTTGACCCCGGGAATGAAGCCGTTGTTACGCTTGAGGTCGTCGGCGATCTGCTGCGAGTTCATCGTCACCGCCGTATAGAAATACGTGAAGGCGATGATGAGCAGGGCAAAGACGAGGTTGTACCAAAAACTGTTGAAGTCCATGAACGCTCTCCAGAAACCGGAGTTGACCGATTCGGGAGAAGCGAAGCCCGCAATGGTGACGGGAATGAACATGATAGCCTGCGCGAAGATGATAGGCATTACACCGGCCGCGTTGACCTTCATAGGCAGATACTGACGGACACCGCCGTATTGTTTGTTGCCTACGATACGCTTGGCGTACTGTACGGGGATGCGGCGCGTGCCTTGCACCAGGAGGATGCAGAGGAAAATCACCACAATCAAGACTACCAGTTCGAGCAAGAACACCACCAGACCGCCGCCTTGCTGTTCGAGACGCGAAACGAATTCGCCGAAGAGCGCAAAGGGAAGACGGGCGATGATACCGATCATGATGATGAGAGAAATACCGTTTCCGATGCCTTTGTCGGTGATTTTCTCACCCAACCACATCACGAACAGGGTGCCTGCGGTGAGGATGATAGACGACGAAATCCAGAAGAACACCCCGGGATGACTGCCGTCGAAAGGAATGAAAGCCGTTGAGGGAAGCTGCGCCACCAGGTTGGTGAGGTAGGCAGGAGCCTGTAAGGCGGTTACCGCAATGGTGAGCCAACGGGTAATCTGGTTCATTTTCTTACGGCCGCTCTCGCCCTCTTTCTGCAACTTCTGGAAATAGGGGATAGCCATTCCGAAAAGTTGGATGATGATGGAGGCCGAGATATAGGGCATGATACCCAAGGCAAAGATGGAGGCATTGGAGAACGCACCACCCGAAAACATATTCAACAAGCC
>CAZEOJ010000101.1:0-5416 GCA_964513825.1 uncultured Bacteroidaceae bacterium | reverse complement strand
TTCGACTATATCGTCACGCATACCGAGATATTCACCGCCTCGGTCGATGCCCCGGTCATTAAAGATACTTCTATCATTACTCCTCCCCCGTACGATACCACGGGAAGATATATCAAGGTATATCCCAATCCTCTCGGTGCCGACGGTATCCTCTACATCGAGTCGAACGAGGAGAACCTGTCGAGCATACGCATCTATGCGCTCACAGGTCAGCATATCCTGTACAGGAAATTCTCCGACCAAGGAGTCCGTAAGGTCGGCATCCGCCTGTCGGTTCTGGCGCCGGGCTGCTATTTCTACGAAATCAAGACCGTGAACGGAGGAAGCAAGCGGGGCAAGTTGATTCGCGGTAATTAACCTTGCATTGTGAATGCTTTGATACGGCGGGGGGGGGTTTTTTAAAAACCCCCCCGTATTTTTTTTGTCCGAAAATAGAGGACACAATTATGAGCGAGTTGGATTTGAGCGTATATTTCGACCCTTGTCCGTTCATGGAGACGGATTCGTTCTATCAAGACCAGACCCTGCGTTTGGGCAGGGTGGTGGAGAAATACACCGTGCAGGAGCATTTCCCCT
Source organism: uncultured Bacteroidaceae bacterium (assembly GCA_964513825.1). Taxonomy (GTDB): domain Bacteria; phylum Bacteroidota; class Bacteroidia; order Bacteroidales; family P3; genus Pullibacteroides. The sequence continues at coordinate 4,840 of CAZEOJ010000101.1, read as the reverse complement.
CGACGGAGGGCGCCGATGTGGTGATCATAGGCTTGCGCGAGAGCCGGGGCGTGCAGGAATCGCGCGAATATGCGTGCGACGGCGCCGACAACATCCGCAAGGATCTCTACAATCTCTATCCCCCGCAGGGAATGGGCAAGGTGGTGGATTTAGGCAATTTCCGCTGCGGTAAAAACCTTGAGGATACCTACTATGCTCTCGATGAGGTGGTGAGTTGCTTCTTGCCGCGAGATACGGTGCTTTTGCTTCTGGGCGGAAGTCAGGACCTTACTTACGGTGTGTATCGCGCCTACGCCCGTCTGCGTCGGATGGCCAACTTCCTGTCGGTGGACGCCCGCCTGAACATCGCCGAGAATATGACGCCCGACGAAAATCCGCAGACCGCGCCGCTCACACACAATACCTTTATGTCGCGCATCGCGGTGGAGCCCGACAACTATCTCTTCAATTACATCAACATAGGGTATCAGACCTACTTGGTGGACCCCGAGGCCCGCAGTCTGATGGGCAAGCTCAATTTCGACTCGTGCCGCCTGGGTGTCATCCGTGACGATATTCAGGAAACCGAGCCTTATGTGCGCGGTGCCGACTGCCTCAGTTTCGATTTGTGTGCCGTGAAGCGGAGCGAAAGTCCCGCCAATCCGTGGGCGCGCCCCACCGGCTTGAGCGCGGAGCAGGCGTGTCAGATATTCCGCTATGCGGGCATGAGCCGCAACCTCCGTGTGGCGGGTATTTTCGAATATTATCCCGGGTTGGACCGCGAGGGGCAGAGTGCGGAAATGGCCGCACAGATGATATGGTGTTTTCTGGACGCCATGCAGTATCGTATGGACGACCATCCCCTCACCGGAAAGAATGTGGAATTCAAAGAGTATATCGTGCCTTTGGAAAACACGGGGCGCGAACTTGTCTTCTATAAATGCAAGCAGACTGACCGTTGGTGGATGGCCTTGCCCTGTACCGAAGAGCAGAAGAAACAATACGGACGGCATTGCTTTCTTCCCTGCGGATACAGCGACTATCAGACCGCCCTGCGCAACGAGATTCCCTCCCGTTGGTGGGGCGCGCTGGGACGGATCAGAATGTAGCGGGGAGGTAGAAATCCTTGCCGTTATAGATGCAAGGGCCGGGTAGCTCGATTTCCTTATTCCCGAAGAGTGCGTGTGTGGAGTTGGGATAGAGCGTCAGTATACCCTTCTTGCCATCCATAAACACATCCTTGATTTTCACGCAGTCGGGATCTCGGTCGGGACGGCTCTCGTCAAGCCCTTTTATCGAGATTTTCTTGCCTTCGAAGACCTTGTTCAAGGGCGCGAAATAAAGTCGGGAAAGGGAATCCAGATCGGGCAGACCCGCCTCGCGACATATATAGGGGGCGATTTCTTCGTTGTCGACCATGCCTTGCAGGATGCGTGTCTCGTCGGGATGATATACGGCAAGGAACACATCCCCTCCGTTGTGTCCGTGTGTGGTCCAACCGATGGAGGTATAATGGTTCACGATATGTGCGAAGGTGCGTACACTGCTGTCGCCTGTTCCGTTCCTTTTTATCACGCCGGCCAGATATTTCACTTCTTCGTCAGGAATATAATCTATCTGAAATTCATTGCGCAGACTGGAACCCGTCAACAGCCATATGTAATCGCCTTTTTTCTCTTTCTTCAACGACTTGGTGGCGGTCACGATATCGCGCACGGCCTTGTCCACACTTTTGTTGAAGTGCGAAATCTTTCCGAAAATCTCATGATGGCTCAAGGAGGCGTAGCCTTTGTTATGATTGGAATTTCCTAAGCTGACCCCGCCCGTCTGATGGTCGGGCATCACCACCACCAACGTATGTCCGTCTTGGGCGGCGAATTCCAAAGCCGCTCCCACGGCACGGTCGAATGCCAGAAAGTCGAAGGCCGCACCGGGAAAATCGTTGTCGTGCGCCCCCCAATCTATCTTGCTGCCTTCCACCATCATGAAAAAGCCTTTGGGATTCTTGCCGACCACTTTCAGTGCCGTGCGGGTCATTTCCTCGAGCGAGGGTTGGTCGGTATGTCTGCGGTCGATTTCGAATTCCAGATCATTCGGAGCGAACAGCCCCCAGATTTTCTGTCTGCCGGCGGCCACCTCCTTCTGCACTTCGGCAAAACTTTTCGTATAGAGGATACCGTTATCCTTGAGGCATTTACGTGCGGCGAAATCGTAGCGGCTCAGGGCCGAATCCACATAAAGGCTTCCTCCGCCCAAAAGCACGTCGCAGGGATTGACCGTCATCTGTTTGGCGATACGGAAATATTCGTTGCGTTTGGGGGTATGGGCGGCAAAGGAGGCGGGGGTGGCGTGAGGGAAGAAGCAGGTGAAGACCAAGGCGGTGGCCCTTCCTTGCAGTTTGGCGGCCTCCAAAAGCGTCATCATGGGGCGATAGGCCAGTGAGTCGGGAACGTCGAAACGGGTTCCGTCGGGCGTCATGCTACGGGCAGGATAGGTGGCGATGAAGCCGTCCTGCGAGCGGTGTCCGGTGGCGTAGCACGAGCCGGTGGGCGCCGAATCACCGATAGGACTGTCGGAGCAATAACTTCTCACCATACCCCGGATGATGGAGTCCAGGTGAAGGGGGGCGCCGTCGTTGAGCCAGCGGCCGATGGACAGCCATTCGCTGCCGCAACCGTCGGGAATCATCACGATGACATTGCGGATTTGACCGGAGTCAGGATTATCCGCCCGCCCGGCTTGCGGAAAGAGTGCCACCGTCAGGAAGAAGACAAAAATTGTCTTATGTATCAGTTTAATATGCACAAAAATACTATTTAATATAGGTGTGAAAAACATTCAAATATACATCTTTAATTTTGATTTTTGTCCTAAAAAATTTACTTTTGCCGTCCTTTTGAGAAAAAAGGAAAGTTTAATCATTAAAAACAAAAAAAGATGCCTTTAAGAATCAGACTGCAAAGATTCGGTAAGAAAGGGGCTCCTTTCTACCACATTGTAGTAGCGGACGGTCGTGCACCTCGAGACGGAAAATTTGTCGAGAAAATAGGCACGTATGACCCTATGAAACATCCCGCTGTCATCAACCTCGATGTAGACAAAGCGGTGGATTGGATGCGCAAGGGTGCGCAACCCTCCGATACCGCCCGTTCGTTGATGTCGGTGAAGGGTGCCATGTTGAAACACCACCTGCTCCGCGGTGTGGACAAGGGCGCTTTCTCGGCCGAAGAAGCCGAAAAGCGTTTCCAGGCTTGGCTCACCGATAAGGAAGCCAAGATTCAGAAGATTGCCCAGGACAAGGCCGACAAGGCTGTGGCCAACCGCAAGAGCCGTATGGAGGCCGAGGCCAAGGTTCGCGAAACTATCGCGGGCAAGGTAGCCGAAAAACGTGCCGCCGCCGCTGCCAAGCAAGCCGAAGAAGCCGCCGCCGCGCAGGCCGCACAGGCGCCTGCCGCCGAAGAGGCTCCTGCCGCGGAAGCCGCCGAAGCCACGGAAACTCCTGCGGAAGCTTAATCGTTTCGCGCACAAACAAAAAAAGGCAGCCGAAAGGCTGCCTTTTTTTGTTACATCATGCCGCATCCTATTTATTCACTTGGAATTTGGTCACACCGTTCTTGATGAAGTCCACAATCTGGTTGGCGGCGGCCAAACCGGCATTGATGTTGGCCTCGGCCGTTTCCGCACCCATTTTCTTGGGGGTGGCGAAATAGCGCGTGCCGAACTGCGTCAGATCGTCGTGGTTGGCGGGACGGATGTCGGTGATGTACTTGAAGTCGGGACGGTCGTTGAGCATACGGACCATATCGGCTTCGTGAATCACTTCCTTGCGGGCGGTGTTGACCAGCAAAGCGCCTTTGGGCATACGGTTCAACAACTCGTAGTTGATGGATTCGATGGTTTCCTTGGTGGCGGGAATGTGCAGGGAAACGATGTTGCAGGTGCTGTAAAGCTCTTCTACCGAGCCCACGGCCTTCACACCGTCTTTCTCAATCGCTTCCTTGGGGCAGAAGGCGTCGAACGCATAGACTTCCATGCCGAAGCCTTTGGCTACGCGGGCCACGTTGCGGCCTACGTTTCCGTAAGCGTGGATACCCAGCTTCTTGCCTTTGAGTTCGGCACCCGTACCGGGCGTGAACTGGTTGCGGAACATAAACACCATCATCGAGGCGGCCAGTTCGGCCACGGCGTTGGAGTTCTGTCCGGGGGTGTTCATCGCCACAATCTTGTGTTCGGTGCAGGCAGCCAGGTCGAGGTTGTCGAAACCGGCGCCGGCGCGAACCACAATCTTCAGGTTCTTGGCATGTTCCACCACTTCCTTGGTCACTTTGTCCGAGCGCACGATCAAAGCGTCGGCATCGGCCACGGCCTTATAGAATTCGTTTACATCGGTGTACTTTTCCAAGAGGGCCAGTTCGAAACCGGCACCTTCCACAATCGAGCGGATGCCGTCGATCGCGGCCTTGGCAAAGGGTTTTTCGGTTGCTACTAATACTTTCATATCTTTTCTTTTTACGGCGTATTATAACGGGCAATCTGCTTCGTTGGCCCACAGATAAAGTTGTCCGCCTTGCATCTTACCCATTCTGATACACCTTTTTGATTAATCTTATATTAAAGGGGTGCCAAACACTGCTGATGACACCCCTTTTTGAACTCCATATCGGAAACGATTAGGCGTTCTTCTTGGCGAATTCCTGCATACAGGCCACCAACGCTTTTACGTCTTCCATTTCGCAAGCGTTGTAGAGCGAAGCGCGGAAACCACCCACCGAACGGTGGCCTTTCAGACCCGCCATGCCCTGTTCTTTGGCAAAAGCGAGGAATTCGGCTTCCAGTTCGGGCTTCTTGGCCTTGTATTCGT
>CAZEOJ010000100.1:0-5441 GCA_964513825.1 uncultured Bacteroidaceae bacterium | reverse complement strand
GTATAGCTCCTCGCTATTGCTTCGTCTACATCTTCTATTGAACTTTCCGTTCCGCAGGATTCCTGTCTCGCGACTGGTTTTCCCGCCTTTGTAACCGTGGGTCGGCTCTCCCGACACAGGGTTCTCCCCGAAAAGGGGTTGCAAAGGTACACTTTTTTTTATAATCGACAAATTTTTGGAAAAATTTATTTTCCGCCCTCCGAAGCGACCTTTCTCACGGCACCATTTCCGTGGCTTCATGCGCCTCGGTCTGCATCCGCATACGATAGAGCTGCCACGAATTGACGATGTTCTGCGTGATGATATACGCGCCCAAGGCCACAACCACCAACGGGGTCTCGCCCGCCGTCCTCGACAGGAACATATACGAAATCCAAATGCCCAATACGATATTCTTCTGTCCCAAACTCTGCCCGCCGCTGACACGGTCGCCGTAATGTCCGCCCCAGCGTTTTCCCAACGCGAACTGCCCCAAACAAATCAGCACCGCACAAACCACCAGCAACACCGAAACGCCCCTACCCGCATCGCTCCTGTCGACAGCATCGACCAACTGCGCCGCCGAAAACACCAGGCACAACGCCCACAAGTAAAACGATACCTCGTGCCACGAGGCCACCTTGTCGTGCACTTTCGGCAACAGTCCTTTCAAGAGCATGGCCAGGAGAAAAGGTCCCAACAGCAAAGGCATCACCCTTTTAAGAATGCCCCAGCAAGCCGTCCAAAACGAAAGATGCTCCATAGCGGGGTTGATGAGCGGGAACCAAAGCGGCACCACCAACGCCACGGCCACACTCGAAAGCAGAACATAAGTGGTGCTCGAAGCCATATCCCCGCCCAACTTCATCGTCACCACCGCCGAAGCCGCGGCCGTGGGTGTGAGGATACACATCATCACACTCTCGGCCACCACTTCCGCTCCGCAAAGGCGCAATATATAATAGGAGAGCGCCGCCCCGAGAATCTGCACCGACAGAAAGACCCAATGCACGCGACGGAGCCTGAGTTGCGAGGGATCGATACGGCAGAAGGTAAAGAACAACATGCCGAAAATCAGATACATCGTCTTATCGGCATATTCTATCAACACGTTATGCGCCAGGCACCCTACCAAAAGGGCGATGATCAGCACCCAGTTTTTAAGAAAATTCAGTATGCCCCGCATAACGCAACTCCCTTGTCGAAAAACTTTTAAATCCGCTTTCCTTGCAGATAGACGGTCTCCACCTTGTTGTTGCCGAACGAATAAGGCATATATTCGTAGGTGGGTATCTTCTTGGTGATATAGAAATTGGCCGTCTTGCCGCGTTCGATGCTACCCAGACTGTCGCTCACGCCCATAGCGCAGGCGGTGTTGATCGTGGTGGCATGAACCACTTCTTCGGGATACATGCGATAGCGCACGCAACCCAACGACATCACGAACTGCATGTTGCCGGAGGGCGACGAACCCGGATTATAGTCCGAGGCCAAGGCCACCGGAAGCCCCGCCTCTATCATATCGCGCACCGGACTGAGCGGCATACCCAAAAAGAAAGCCGCACCGGGCAGCACCGTCGGCATGGTCTCGCTATTTTTGAGAACGGCGATTTCATCTTTCCCCACATATTCCAGATGGTCCACCGACAAGGCGCCGTATTTCACGCCCACCTGGATGCCTCCCGACAAGGCCAGTTCGTTGGCGTGAATCTTAGGTTTCAGGCCGTATTTCGCGCCCGCTTCCAAAATCCTTTCGGTGTCGCGGACCGTAAAGAAACCTTGGTCGCAGAACACATCCACAAAATCGGCCAGTTTCTCGGCGGCCACCGCCGGTATCATCTCATTCACAATCAAATCCACATATTCCGTCTGACGGCCTATATACTCGCGGGGCACGGCATGGGCACCGAGAAAGTTGGCGCGGATCGTCATCGGTGACTTTTGCTTGAGACGGGCTATGACACGCAACATCTTCAACTCGCTCTCCAAATCCAAGCCATAGCCGCTCTTGATTTCGGCGGCCCCGGTGCCATAGGCGCACATCTCCTGCAATCTCTCCCAAGCCGCGTCGAAAAGTTCGTCTTCGCTTGCCGCGCGGAGCCTGTCCACCGAATTGAGGATGCCCCCGCCCCGCTTGGCGATTTCCTCATAGCTCAAGCCGCGGATTTTGTCGTTGTATTCGATTTCGCGGCTGCCCGCATATACGATATGGGTATGCGAATCGCAGAAAGAGGGGAACACAAAGCGTCCCGAAGCATCGGTGTTCTCGATACGCGCGTAGGTTTGCGAAAGGCACATCCATTGCTCCATCGTGCCGAAATCCACAATCTTTCCCGTCTGCTCGTCAAAGAGCAGAAAGGCGTTCCCGATAACGTTGAGTTGCTGCATGTCTTTGCCGCAGACCTTGCGCATAGGACGGCCGGAAGTCTGTACCAGACCCTTGATATTCGTGATGACTTTCATGATAAACGTTTATATGGACATAAAAAAGAATGCCGGGCATACACCCGGCACTCTCCACTGACTATGAAAACTGATCATGCACCAATATGGCGATGGCCAATTTCTACAAACGAATCAAGCCGTTCGCCTCGGCATCCAGCAGACAAGCCATGATGCCTTTCTTGCTGATGTTCTTGATACCCTTGGCCGAAACACGCAAGGTAATCCAAGCGTCTTCTTCGGGAACATAGAACTTCTTGGTCTGCAGATTGGGGTAGAATCTGCGGCGCGTCTTGATATTGGAGTGGGAGACGTGGTTGCCCGTCATCACTTTCTTTCCGGTTATCTCACAAACTTTCGACATGACTGTTAAACTTTTATTGTTTTTGCCTTCCGTCCTGCGCCGCTTCTTTCAAAGGGCGTTTTCCTCAAAACGGGTCGCAAAGGTCTTATTTTTTTTTCTAATAACCAAATTTCGCGTTAAAACAACTGTTTCAGAGGCAAGTCGGCCTGCTTAATCCCTTTTCTCGGCCGTGCTTTTCAAAAACAGTTCGTCCAGCTGCGCCTGACTGATAGGCGAAGGCGATTCGCTCATCGTGTCGCGGCCTGCGTTGTTCTTGGGGAAAGCGATATAGTCGCGGATGGAATCCTCGCCGCCGAACAGGGCGCAAAGCCGGTCGAAGCCGAAAGCCAGGCCTCCGTGGGGGGGCGCCCCGTATTCAAAGGCGTTCATCAGGAAGCCGAACTGCTTCTGCGCTTCCTCGTCGCTGAAACCGAGCGCACGGAACATCCGTTTCTGCAAATCGCGGCTGTGGATACGGATAGAGCCACCGCCCACCTCCACGCCGTTGATAACCATATCGTAGGCATTGGCGCGCACCTTGCCCGGTTCGGTTTCCAACATGGCCTCGTCCTCGGGTTTGGGTGCGGTGAAAGGATGGTGCATGGCAAAGAAACGTTGCGCTTCCTCGTCCCATTCCAAGAGAGGAAAATCGACAATCCACAGCACCTTGTAGTTGAAGGGGTCGCGGAGATTGAGCCGATTGCCCATTTCCAGACGCAGCTGCCCCAACGACACTTTGGTCTTGGAGGCCTTGCCCGCCAGAATCAGGATAAGGTCGCCGGCCTTGGCGCCGCAGGCCTCGGCCGCACGCTTCAAATCGTCGGCATCGAAGAATTTATCCACCGAAGATTTATACGTGCCGTCGGCATTGCATTTGATATAGATGAGGCCGCTGGCCCCTACCTGCGGACGTTTTACAAAATCGGTGAGTTCGTCCAGCTGCTTGCGGGTGTATTCCGCCGCGCCTTCCACGCAGATGCCGCCCACCCACTCGCTCTGGTCGAATACACTGAACTTTCCTTGCGGAAAAACGTCTTTGAGCGCGTGGAATTCCATTCCGAAACGCAAGTCGGGCTTGTCGGAGCCGTATTTGTCCATAGCCGTGCGCCAACTCATCCGTTGCAGGGGCGGAAGGTCTATATTCTTCTCCACCTTGAACAGATGCCGCATCAAACCCTCGAACATCTGCAACACGTCTTCCTGCTCCACAAAACTCATCTCGCAGTCCAACTGCGTGAATTCGGGCTGACGGTCGGCGCGCAGGTCCTCGTCGCGGAAGCAGCGCACAATCTGAAAATAGCGGTCCATTCCCGCCACCATCAACAGCTGCTTGTATTGCTGGGGCGACTGCGGAAGCGCGTAAAATTCGCCGGGATTCATACGCGAAGGCACCACGAAGTCGCGGGCACCCTCGGGCGTCGATTTCACCATAAACGGGGTTTCGATTTCCATGAAACCCTGCTCGTCCATATACTTGCGGATTTCGATGCTGAGCCGGTGGCGCAGCACCAGGTTCTGCCGCACGCAATCGCGACGCAAATCCAGATAGCGATATTTCATGCGCAACTCGTCGCCGCCGTCGCTATGGTTCTCTATCGTGAAAGGAGGAATCTTGGAGGGATTGAGCACCGTGATTTCCGTGGCCAGAATCTCGATGTCGCCGGTGGGAATCTTGGCGTTCTTGTTGCTCCGCTCGGCCACCGTCCCTTTTATCTGCACCACATACTCACGCCCCAGTCCGCGCGCTTTCTCGCAAAGCGCCGCATCGGTCTCCATATTGAACACGATCTGCGTGATGCCGTAACGGTCGCGCAAATCCACAAAGGTCATGCCGCCCAAGTCGCGCGAACGCTGCACCCAGCCGCAGAGCGTCACCTGCCGGCCCACATCGGCAAGCCGCAGTTCTCCATTGTTCTTTGTCCTGTACATGGTCTTATTTTTTAGCCTTGCCTTGATTGGCCACCGCTTCCATCAACGCCTTGATTTTTTCGGGGTCACCCAGGAATTCGTCTTTCAAGAGGTTCATATTGTCGTCAAACTCAAAGAGGTAAGGCACAGCCGTGGGCAGGTTCAGGCTCACGATGTCTTCGTCCGAAATGCCTTTGATATGTTTGATGATACCCCGCAGGGAGTTGCCGTGAGCGGCAATCAGAATCTCGTCCTGATGTTTGAGGGCGGGCACGATCGTTTCCGTCCAGTAGGGAACGATACGGGCCACGGTATCTTTGAGCGCTTCGGTGTGCGGAAGGAGTTTCTTATCCACACCCGCATATTTGGCTTCCTGCTGCGGGTCGCGGCTGTCGCTGGCATCCAACGGATTGGGCGCCACATCATAACTTCTTCTCCAAATCTTTACCTGCGCATCGCCGTATTTTTCGGCGGTCTCGGCTTTGTTGAGGCCTTGCAGGTTGCCGTAGTGCTTCTCGTTGAGACGCCACGATTTTTCCACGGGAATCCAAAGCTGGTCCATTTCTTCCAGCACCACGTTCAGGGTCTTGATGGCGCGTTTGAGATAGGAAGTATAGGCCATATCGAATTGAAAGCCTTTTTCTTTGAGCAATTTACCCGCTTCGTGGGCTTCCTGCACGCCCTTGGCGCTCAAGTCCACATCCGTCCAGCCGGTAAAGCGGTTTTCCATATTCCAGACACTCTCTCCGTGTCTGATAAGAACTACTTT
>CAZEOJ010000099.1:3139-5486 GCA_964513825.1 uncultured Bacteroidaceae bacterium | reverse complement strand
ATTACACCGTCCGTAGGCTTTCTATCGGGTTGGTGCGGGCGGCGCGGCGGCTTTGGAAATAGACGGCCACGAACGACACCAGCAGGCAGAACAAGCCGGCGGCCACGATATAGAGCGGATTGAACGAAATCCGGTAGGAATAGTCCGACAGCCATTTTTCCGCCAAGTACCACACCACAGGGCAGGCAATCACGAAACCGATAAGCACATACGACAGGAACGAACGCACCAGGCGGAACAACACCGCCGAATTATCGGAGCCGAACACCTTGCGCACCGCCATTTCCTGCGCCCGTTGGCGGATAAAGTAAATGGAAATCGCCACCAGACCCAGCACCGAAATAAGGATGGCCATACAGGTGAATATCCCCACAATCTGCATCATGCGGCGTTCCGAATCGAACGATTCCCGCACGGCCAGGTCGATGTATTGCGCCTCCACATCCCGACCCGAAACCTCTTTCGCCATCTTCACCACCTCCTCGTAGGCCGTTACCGGATCGCCCTGCACCTCCACCAAAATATCCCACGGATCACCTATCAAATCATCGGTGATGCCCACCACAAACGGCTGTTCCCGAAACAGGATATTGCCCCGGTGGAAATCGGCCAATACGCCGCTTATCTGGATTTTTCCACTCTCGTCCATATCGAGTTCATCGGCATCCCAATCCAAGCCCATTTCCTTCAAGGAATATTCGGTAAGATAGAAATCGTAGTAACGGCCTTCGTTGCGCACGGGTCTGGAGCCTCCCCTATCGTTCAATATTTTGAGCCCCAAGATATTGAAAGCCGTGGTATCCATATGCAGCCACTGCACGGAAAGTTGCCGGCCACAGTAGCTGCCCGACATATTGTTGCCTCCGTTGAAAGGCGTTCCATAGGCGGTACCCACCCGCTTCACGCTCGGCAAGGAAGACAGTTTATCGGCCATTACCCTCATATTGGGCACATGCATACTGATATCGATTACATTGAGCGTGTTGTAGCCCAAAGGTGCCCGCATCATGTGGCGCACCTGCACCACCATCACCAGCGAAACGGCAATCATCACCACCGTAATCGCATTCTGAAAGATGATGAAATACTTGCTGAACACCATTTTGGAACGGCGGCGGAACGAACCGCGCACCACCTCCACCGGTTTGGCGGCCGAAATCAAGACCGCCGGCAGGATGCCCGCCAACAATCCGATAAAGAGTATGAACCCTATCGAAAGCAACAGGCTCGCAGGCTTAAGGAGTATATCCAAATCCAACGTGGTGTGGAGCAGATTTCCCGCCACGGGCGCCACAGCCTTGACCAGCAACAGCCCCAACAGATAAGAGAAAGCCGTGAGCAGCACCGCCTCCACCACCAGACGGAACATGATGCCGCCCCGCGAAGAACCCAACAGTCGGCGCGTGGCCATTTCCTTGGCACGGCTTCCTATCTGGGCAACGGTAAGGTTGATATAGTTGAAGATGGCGAAGAAAAGAATCAAAAGCCCCACGGCAAAGAGCACCTGCACGAAACGTTTTTCGCCCACCTCGGTGAGAGAATAAGTACCATAAGCCTCCCAATAGGCATCTTTCAGCGGAATCCAACTTACATCGGTGGCGAAACCGAGTTGGTAGATCCAATAGCGTTCGTTGAACATCTCCAGCACCTCATCCCGATGCGCGTTCATATCCTTGCCCGGATACATCTTGAGGAAGGTGACACAGGCGCCGGCATTGCCCGCCCAATCTTTCGCTATGGCGGGATTGAACTCCTCGGCGCGTTCCACCCGCACCAGCAGGTCGGCATAGGGAATCATCGAGCGGGAAATATCATACATCACGCCGGTCACCGTTACCGAGGTGGAATCGGAAAGACGGATGCTCCGCCCTATCGGGTCTTCCGAACCGAACACCCTGCGGGCAAAGGTTTCGGAGATCACCGCGCTGTATTCGTCCTGCAAGACCGTCTGCGGAGAACCGACCTTGAGGGGAAAGGAGAAGAAGGTAAAGAAATTGCTTTCGGTGCAACTCATCTTCGCCATCCATTCCTTTTCCTGACAACGCACTAAAAAGGAATGGAACTGCCGCGTCACCACCGGACATATCTCCTCGATATCGGGAAAGCGTTCTTGAAGCCAATAGGCGATAGGAAGGCCATCGCCCGTGCCCGATTTCCCGGCCACATTCTCGAACTCCACGCAGATGCGGTCCTTGTCTTGGTGGAAACTGTCGGTGGAAAACTCCTGATACGCATAGATGAATATCAGCACCACGAACATCAACGAAACGGCAAGCCCGAAGACATTGATGGCGGTATAAACCTTGTTCCGGTTGAGGAACTTGATGAACGAATGAAAATTAATCAT
>CAZEOJ010000099.1:0-3039 GCA_964513825.1 uncultured Bacteroidaceae bacterium | reverse complement strand
GCTTCCGTCGAAAAGGTGTACAATGCGGTGCGCCAGACTCGCGTCGTGCTGGGAGTGCGTCACCATGACGATTGTGGTGCCCTCGGCATTGAGTTCGCCCAAGATACGCATCACTTCCGCGCCGTTCTTGGAATCGAGGTTTCCCGTGGGTTCGTCGGCAAGAATCAGTTTGGGGTTGCTCACCACCGCCCGCGCGATAGCCACGCGTTGCTGCTGGCCGCCCGAAAGCTGCTGCGGAAAATGCTTGGCGCGGTGGCTCAGCCCCACCCGTTTGAGAATGGCGTTGACACGTTCCTTGCGCTCGCTTGCCTTGATGTCGAGATAGAGCAAGGGCAGTTCCACGTTCTCAAACACGTTCAGTTCGTCTATCAGGTTGAAACTTTGAAAGACGAAACCTATCGTGCCTTTTCGGAAACGTGTCCTTTCGCGTTCTTTGAGCGAACCCACTTCCTGCTCCAACAGGCGGTAGCTGCCCGAGGTGGGGTTGTCCAGCAGGCCGAGGATATTGAGCAGCGTGGATTTTCCGCATCCCGAGGGGCCCATAATCGCCACGAACTCCCCTTCTTTCACTTCCATATCCACACCATTGAGCGCAACGGTCTCCACCTCTTCGGTACGAAACACCTTGCTTAGTTTTTCCAGTTTGATCATCGTCTTCATTTTTGTATTAATTTTATATTTTATTACATTGTTGAGTTTGATGTCATTCGGTACGCAGCCCTTCGACGGGGTTCTCGTGCAGAAAGAGGCGCACACGCAGGCAAACGCAGGCGTAGCCGATTGCCAGCACCACCGCTATGGCCAAAGGATAGACCCAGACCGAAAGCGGCACCTGCACCGAAAACTGTTGCAGATAGCGCAACGATACCCCATAGGCCGCCACCGCGCCCACTATCGCGGCGGGAAGCGCCACCTTGCACACATCGCCCGCAAAGACGCGCAGAATGCGGCTCTCGTCCGCCCCGTTCACACGGCGAATCGAGATTTCCTTGCGGCGGCGGGTAAGCTCGTCGTTGATATAGCCCAACAGCCCCATCATCGTAATCAGCAGACAGACCACGCCGCCGACCAGCACCTTGTCGCGGAAACGCGCCGATTCCCGATACACGCCCACCACGTCTTTGCGATAAGGCGTAAGGTAAACCTCCCGTCCGGGCAAGAGCGCGGCCAGCGTGGAGTCGGCCTCGGCCACAGCGCTTCCCGTAAGGGCATTGAACCTTACCCACAGGGCTTTCTGCCACTGGGGATCCATGCTGTAGAAAAGCACGCTCGGACGGCTGTCCTGACGGGCCACGCCACCCAACAACACCGTTTTATACACGCCGCAAATGGTATAGCAGAAACCGCCCCATTGGGCGTGTTCGGTAATGCAGATTTCCTTGCCCACCGCCCCGTCGCTCCAATCAGCAAAATCCTTCATCTTTTCCACAAACGATTCCGACACCATAATCTGGTCGGAATAGCGGGCTCCGTTCTCGGTAAAGTTGCCACCCTCCACTATCTCCATGCCCATCGTCTCGATGAAGCCGTCGCCCACATAGTACAGGTCGGCCACGTTGAACAGCTGATGCTGGGGATTATCCCGAAACGAAATATTGTTGCCCGACAGACCGTCCATAAAATGGGCATAGCCGCTACTTACATGCTCCACCTGCGGCAGACGGCGCAATTCCTCAGCCAGTTTTCCTCGCAAAGATTCATCCACACCCGTCATGTTGAGATAGGCTAAGTTATCATATTCATAGCCCAAATCATAGTTGAGCATCATGCGGTATTGCCTCCCCACATTAACCAATAAGCAAAGCAAAAAAGCGAACACAGCGAACTGGAACGCCAGCAAGGCGCCTTTCCAAGCCTTTTTGTTTTGAGAGAAACGGCGGAACACGTCCGCCACCGGAATCCGCGCCATAAAAACGCCCGGCAGTATGCCCGTAACGAACGCCATGACCAGGCATACCGACAGCAATATCAGCGAACCGGACGAAAGCAGAAGCGTAGAAACCTTTATGCCCAACAGTTCATATACCATGTTCCGCCCGGCAAGCACCAGCAAGACCGCCAAAACAAGCGCCAACAGCGTATGCACAAGGGTTTCCGAGAACACGATACGGCATATCTTTCCTCTTCCCGCCCCGTAACTTTTGCGCACGGCCACCTCCCTGCCCCTGTTCACGATAGAGGAAAGGCTGATGAGCGCGTAGTTGAGCATGGCCGTTATCAGCAAGGCCACGGCCAACAGGAGCAACATCACATGACGGTCGCGCAGTTCCTCGTCTATCAGGTAGCGGTCGCGCAACGGACACAGGTCGTAGGACAACGTATATCCCGCCGCACGCAGTTCCTCCATATCCACATGCTGCGCCTGCATCGCATCGATAGCCTCCCGCAAGGATTCGGGCGTGACGCCCTCCCGCAGTTTCACCACCCCGACATAACGGTCGTTGCCCACCCAGTTGTCGAGGCTCCACTCTCCCATCAACGCGCTCGAAGCAATAACATCGAAACGGAAAGATGAATTTTGAGGCATATCCTCATATACGCCGCCCACAATAAATTCAAGGCCTTCCAAACCCTCCATCGAGATGCGCTTGTCCAGGCAGACCGGCACGCCACCCATTTTTTCGGCCAAAGAACGGGAAATCATCACCTCGTTATAACGGGAAAGCACTTGACGGGGATTGCGGCCGCCCAAAAGCTTTACCGGAAAGATGTTGAAATAATTGGAGTCTGCGGCGATAAGGGGTTCCTCGCCCACCACGCGCATCCCCTGCGCATCGGTAAGGATAAAATGGTTCTGAACATAGGTAAACCGAATGGCATCTTCCACACCCGGAATCTCGTTGCGAAAGCCCGCCGGCACACCGCCGCTCACACGGAATGCGGTCTCCTCATCGCTCCCGTTGAGCGAATAGCGGTCCACAATCAGATAGAGGCGGTCCGCATCGGGATAACAGGTATCGTAAGACCTCTCGAACAACAACTGCCCCAGCAGGAGCAAGCCCACCGCCAATCCGACAGCGAGCGAAACAATTTTGAGGC
>CAZEOJ010000098.1:0-5584 GCA_964513825.1 uncultured Bacteroidaceae bacterium | reverse complement strand
GTTGGTTTCTCGACCGTATCGCCACGCACATCCTCGCTTTCGAGGGCGACGGACAGGTCTATTTCTTCGAAGGCAGCTACACCGAATACGAGGAGAACAAGAAGAAACGCCTCGGCGATATACAACCCAAACGCTTCAAGTACAAGAAATTGATGGAATAAAAAGCGTTTTGAACCTTTGCGTTAAGCCACGCGCAGAAGCCAAGCTTGCTTGGATTATGCCGAGGCGAGCAAAGGTCGGTTGAAAACCAACGGCAATCTGCAAGGTGCAACCCGAAAACGGTAAGAGAGCATACTGAAGCAACGCGGCAACTCGCTATTCTATTTCGAAGGGAAAAAACGTTTTGAATGGTGAGATGCGAGGCGGAAGTTCGTTGCTCGGGAGGGAGCGTACTGAAGTACGTGACCGAGCGTAGCGACAACTTCCAACGAAGCAGATTGCCGTTCAAAACGCTTTCTTTTAAAACGCATCTGTAATTTTTCCGTCCCCTGTTGTGTCTAATGGGCAGAAGACACCCGACAATATCGTTGTGCTATGGAAGAACAGGAATTTACCCGTCTGGTGCGGGAACAGAAAGAAACGATATACACCGTTTGCTATATGTTCTCCGACAATCCCGATGAGGTGAGCGATCTCTTTCAGGAAACCTTGGTGAACCTTTGGCGCGGGTTCAAGAAATTCAGGGCGGAAAGCAGTCTCCGCACCTACGTGTGGCGTATCGCGCTCAACACCTGCATCAACGCCGACGCCAAGAAAAAACGCCGGCAGAAACACGAGACGCCCTACGATATGCGGCAGCTCGAACCGGCCCTGTTCGAAAGCGACCAGGCGCAGACCAAGCAGGCGCGCATGTTGCATGGCAGGATAAAAAGGCTCGGCTTTTTCGACCGCGCCATCGTGCTGCTTTGGCTCGAAGACCTTTCGTATGAGGAAATCGGCGCCATTGTGGGCATTTCGGCCAAGAACGTAGGCGTGCGGCTGTTCCGCATCAAGGAAGAACTCAAAAAAGTCCCCTCGGAAAAATAACCCTAAAAATCACGCAGATGAAAACCTTGGAAGTTCCCGAATCGGAATATATACAAATGAAAGAAGAATTGGGCTCCCTCAAAAAATTGGTATCGGAAAATATGAAGCTCAACGAATCCGCTATCCGTCAGGCCATGCAGCGCAAGGCGGACGACATGGACCGTTTCGCCCTGCGCATCATCCTGATGTGCAGCGTGATGATGTGCTTCATGCCCTCCGTTTTCCACCGCTTCTATCATGTCGCCACCGCGTTCATCATCGCCACCGAACTGATGATGTTGGTCTGCATCATCGCCACCGTGGTGATGCACGCCCCCGTGCGCTCGCTCGATTTCGCGCACGGAAGCCTGGTGGATGTGGCCGACCGCATGAGCCGTTTCAAACGCCAGTATGTAAGGTGGCCCCGTATCGGGATTCCGATGGTGATTTTATGGTTGGGCTGGCTTATGTACGAAATCTATATAGGAACGGGCTACGAGGAATCGGAATTCTTTTTTCTTTGCATCGGCCTCTTGTCCGGAGCCCTTGTAGGAGGCTCCATCGGGTTCCGCATGAACCGCCGTATGGTGCGCAAAGCCGACGAAGTTTTGGACGAAATCCGGCATTTGGAACGTTAATCTGCACGTATCTTGTCAGATTGTTGTATATTTGCTATTAAGTTACGTATTATAATACGACAATCATGACCATAGAAATTTTGGAAGGTCAGTCAGACCGCCTATACTCGCTGGTAGCGCCTTTGGTAATGGACCGCAATGTGTTGCGGCAGAACCACAACTATCCTTTCTGGACCTCGCCTGCCCACACATGGTTTATCGCCTTGAACCAAAAAAACGAGATAATGGCTTTTTTCCCGTTGGAAGTGAACGCGAGAAAGGAAGCCAAAATCAATAACTACTACATGACAAAGGCCAGAAAGATTGTCTTTCAAGCCTTGATGAAAGAGATTGTGGCCTATTGCCGCCGAAGATACACTTTGACCGCTGTGGCGCTCATGCAGCATAAGGATCTTTTCGAAGCCGCCGGTTTCCAAGTCACGAAAGAATGGAAACTGTACGCCAAGATGGAATACGGGCAGAAGAAACGCGCCGTTAAGAAATGAACGTTTCGATTCAGCCGAACGAGCAGAGCCGAGCTGGCTCGAGCTCTGCCGAGGCGCAGAAACGTGCCTTGAAAAGGAACGTTTTTCTTAAGCCGAACGCAGAGGCCGAACCCGTTCGGACTATGCCGAGGCGAGAAAAAGGTCGGGTGAAACCCAACGTTTCGATTCAGCCGGACGAGCAGAACCGAGCTGGCTCGAGTTCTGCCGAGACGCAGCGTGCCCTGAAAATGAACGTTTACGAACTGGCGCAGGAGCGACTCAAACTGATCTTTGAGACGTTCGACAACATCTATATTTCTTTTTCGGGAGGAAAAGACAGCGGTGTTCTGTTGAATCTGCTGCTGGACTACATGCGCAAAAACGGCATCACCCGAAAGATAGGCGTTTTCCATATCGACTACGAAATACAATACCGCCAGACCTTAGACTACGTAGAAAAATTCCTGAAAGACAACGCAGACCTGCTGGAAGTGTATCGGGTCTGCGTGCCCTTCAAGGTGCAGACCTGCACCTCGATGCACCAACAATACTGGCGGCCCTGGGAAGACGATAAAAAAGACATCTGGGTACGGGAGATGCCCAAAGGATGCCTTACATGGAAGGATTTTCCTTTCTACAACACGGATATGTGGGATTACGAGTTCCAGGCCCGTTTCGCCGCATGGATCCACCACAAGAAAAAGGCCAAGCGCACTTGCTGCATCATCGGAATCCGCACCCAGGAAAGCCTGAACCGTTGGCGGTGTATCTACAACAATCCCAGCCGTTTTATGGGCAAACGCTGGATACGCCAGTGGCCGGGAGGGAAAATCTGCAACGCCTACCCCATCTACGATTGGCTCACCGCCGATGTCTGGACAGCCAACGGCAAGTTCGGCTGGCCCTACAACCGGCTCTACGACCTTTTCTATATGGCGGGCGTTCCCATCGAAAGCCAGCGCGTGGCGAGCCCTTTCATTTCGCAAGCCATTTCCAGCCTGCGCCTGTATCAGGCCATAGACCCCAACACCTGGGGCAAGATGGTGGGACGGGTAAACGGCGTGAACTGCGCCGCCATCTACGGCAAGACCTCAGCCTTGGGCTGGCAGAACGTCAAACTGCCCAAAGGGCTCACCTGGGAACAGTATATGTACTTCCTGCTCTCCACCCTGCCCGAAGAAACACGGCGCAACTATCTGGAAAAACTTTCGGTAAGCATCCGTTTCTGGCGCGATAAAGGAGGATGCCTCGCCGACGACACGATCGCCAAACTGCAAAAATCGGGTATTCCCGTGCAGGTGGAGGAAAAAAGCAACTACCGGACCACCAAGAAACCGGTCAAGATGGACTATCTGGATGATATCTCCATTCCCGAATTCAGCCAACTGCCTTCTTTCAAGCGCATCTGCATCTGTATCCTCAAAAACGACCACGCCTGTAAATACATGGGGTTCGCCCCCAACAAGCTGGAGAAGACGCGGCGCAAGAAAATCATGGAAAAATACCAATCCCTACTCGACAAGAAAAATGGAAAACTATAAAAGCCCTGTGTACGAAGTCCGTGCCGTACCCGTGGAAAAAATTGTGGCGAACAGCTACAACCCCAATATCGTGGCGCCTCCGGAAATGAAGCTACTGGAACTTTCCATCTGGGAAGACGGCTACACCATGCCGTGCGTATGCTATTACGACAAGGAACGCGACGTATATGAACTGGTGGACGGCTACCACCGCTACATGGTGCTCAAGAACTCCAAGCGGATCTACGAACGCGAGCACGGAATGCTGCCGGTTACGGTCATCGACAAGGATATTTCCAACCGCATGGCCTCCACCATACGCCACAACCGCGCCAGAGGCACGCACAACGTGGAGCTGATGAGCGAAATCGTGGCCGAGCTCACCAAGGCGAATATGTCTGACGCCTGGATTCTGCGAAATATCGGCATGGACCGCGACGAACTGCTTAGACTCAAACAGATAACGGGCATCGCGGAACTGTTCGCCAACCGCGAGTTCAGCGACGGCCTGCAGAACTGCGGCGAAAACGACCCCACCGACCTCGAGCACGACATTTACTAGACAGCTTGCGGTTCTTGTTTTATCGTGGCAAAAGCCTTAAATTTGCGCCAAAGGTAATTTTGGCGTGAACGACTTGGCTGTTTTGGTTTCCGGTATCGAGAAAAAGGCACGGGATTTAGCGGAAAGGCTGTCCGTGCTCGAAATCGAAAACAGGAAACTCAAAAGCCGGTTGAACGAAACCGAAGTTTCCTTGAACTTGCACAAAAGCAAGATAAAAGAATTAGAAAACAAAAACAGCATATTAAAAGTAAGCGGCAGCCTCGGCTGCGGCAATGGAAAGCAAGACAGGCAAAAAGCCGGAGCCGTGATTGACGGTTTGGTGAGGGAGATAGACCGTTGCCTGGTGCTTCTGGACGCTTTCAACGAACCTGGTACGGAAACCGCACCGGTTGAAGACCACCCATAAGAATGAACGCGATTCCTATTACCGTAAACATCTGCGAAAGACCGTATAAGCTGATGGTGAATCCCGATGACGAACCCCTTATCCGGGAAGCGGCACGGAAGATAAACGAAGGACTACGGAGCTACGCGCAGAACTACGCGTTTAAAGATTATCAGGATTTGCTGTCCATGGTGGCATTGCAATACACCCTCAATTCACTGAAGAACGAAAGGGAACTCAGTTACAGGGACCACGAATTGGCGGAACGTTTGCAGCAGATAGACAGAACGCTTTCTATATGAAGAAAAACCGCATGACCCGCCTTACAGTTTGAAAACTCAACATTTTAAACTTTGGGGATGGGTTCCGGTTCGGGATGGTAGGCTTTGAATTTCCTTCGGGAAATCTCCTTTGGAGACATAAGAAACCAGAAAGAAAGGGCTGCCCCATAAATATAGAGCAGGAGTTTTCTTTAACTCTATAGGGTCTGCGGTTTTTCTTGCTTTTCCTGCTTGCCTTGCTTCTTTTGATAGGCTTTCATTCATTATAAAAACAAAAAGAGATGGATTCGAATGCCGTTTTGATCGTCGTAGCGTTTTTGCTCGGCGTCGGAATTTGGGCGGCCGTGAACTCGGTGCTGCTCAAGAAAAGACAGAAGAGGATTCTCTCCGAGGCGGAAAACCAAGGCGAGATCCTGAAGAAAGAAAAGCTGTTGCAAGCCAAGGAAAAATTCTTGCAGATGAAAGCCGAGTACGATAAGAACGTACAGGAACGCAACAGCAACTTGGTTCGCAACGAAAACCGGATCAAGCAGAAAGAAGGTGAGATAAACCGCAAGTTGGAAGAAATCCAGCGCAAGAACAACGAACTTTCCGCCTTGAAGGAAAACCTCAACAACCAGTTGCAGGTGGTGGGCAAGAAACAGCAGGAACTTGAAAAAAGCCACGCCCAGCATGTAAAACAACTGGAAACCGTGGCCGGACTTTCGGCCGAAGAAGCCAAAGCCCAAC
>CAZEOJ010000097.1:0-5608 GCA_964513825.1 uncultured Bacteroidaceae bacterium | reverse complement strand
AACGGTCTTCCTTGTCGATGACGGTACCCTTGAACAAGGGGTTGGCGTCGATTTCGCCGTAGAGCAAGGCGGCCTTTTCCTCGTTGCGTTTCTGAATCACTTTCAGACCGCCCATGTCCTTGATCCACTTCATGGTTTCGTGCATCATGAAGATGGGGAACACAGGAGGCGTGTTGAACATCGACTCACCCTTGATGTGGGTGCGGTAGTCGATCATCGTGGGCAGGGGACGGTTCACCTTGCCCAACAGGTCTTCGCGGACGATGACCACGGTAACGCCGGCAGGGCCTACGTTCTTCTGGGCACCGCCGTAGATGAGGCCGTATTTGGTAACGTCCACGGGACGGCTCATGAAATCGGACGACATATCGGCCACGAGGGTGACGGGGCTGTCGAGGTCTTTCTTGATTTCGGTACCGTAGATGGTGTTATTGGTGGTGATGTGGAAATAGTCGGCGTCGGTGGGGATGGTCCAACCTTTGGGAATATGGTTGTAGACATCGGCTTCGGAGGTGGCTACGATTTCCACCTCGCCGAACAGCTTGGCTTCTTTGGCGGCCTTGTGCGCCCATACGCCCGTGTCGAGATAGGCGGCCTTCTTGTTGAGAAGGTTGTAGGGAACATAGCAGAATTGGGTGCTGGCACCGCCTCCGAGGAAGAGCACGTGATAGCCTTCGGGAATGTTGTAGAGTTCTTTCCAGAGGGCTACGGTTTCGTTCATGATCGATTCCCATTCCTTGGTACGGTGGGAGATTTCAATCACCGACATTCCGGTTCCCTTGAAGTCTTTCAAGGCTTCAATACCGGCCTGAATGGCGGGCTGGGGCAATTTGCAGGGCCCCGCATTGAAAATGTGCACTTTTTTCATATTGATAAAGTTATTGGTTTTTCACCTCTTGTTTTTTGGTGTTGCAAACTTACCCTAAATTTTCGCAATTCGCAAACGCTGTTTTTTTTGTAACTTCGCGTTCTTGCGAAAATCAAAAACCTATGCGAACATATCGATTCTGGAACAATCTTACAGGATGGCTGGTGTGGGCGATAGCCACCGTGGTGTTGGTGGGTACCGCCGAAAGAGCCGGCAGTTGGTGGGATTGCGGGGAGTATATCTCCACCGCGACCCAGTTGATGGTGGGACACCCTCCCGGAGCCCCTACTTTCCAGCTTCTGGGCTGTCTGTTCGGCGCCTTGGCATTCGGCGATGTGGCGCGGGTGGGCTTTATGGTGAACGTGATGTCGGCCCTGTGCAGCAGCTTCACCATTCTCTTCCTGTTCTGGTCCATCACCATGCTCGGGCGTAAATTGGTCTATTCCTTTGCGTTCGCCACCGAAAAAGACAGCCGGGGCCGTCGTTCTCTGAGCAAGGACGCCCCCGACTACAAGACCTGGCAGCCTACCTGGCCGCAAAGTCTGTTGATTCTCGGTTCGGCCGCCGTGGGCGCCCTGGCGTTCACGTTCTCCGACTCGTTTTGGTTCAGCGCCGTGGAAGGCGAGGTCTACGCCATGTCGATTTTCTTTACCGCCGTCACCTTTTGGGCGATATTGAAATGGGACGTGGTGGCCGACGAACCGCACAATCTCCGTTGGCTCATCTTCATCTCGTTCCTCATCGGGCTGGCCATCGGCGTGCACTTGCTCAACCTGCTGGTCATTCCCGCCATCGTGTTTGTGATCTATTACCGTAAGTTCAAACCCACGGGCAAGCGTTTCTGGCTCTCGCTCCTGCTTTCGTTCGTGCTGCTGGCCTTTATCCTGTGGGGTATCGTGCCCTGGACGGTGAAGCTGGCGGGCTATTTCGAACTCTTTTTCGTGAACACCCTGCACGCGCCCTTCAATCTCGGCACGCTTTTCTTCTTTGTGCTGTTCGTGGGATTGCTGGTGTTCGGTCTCCTCTATGCCAAGAAACACGAGCGCGTGATTCTGCATACCGCCTTGTTGTGCGTGTGCTTCCTGCTTATCGGCTATTCCACGTTCTTTACGTTGGTCATCCGCGCCAATGCCGAGGTGCCTTTGAACCAAGGGGAGGTGAAGAACGCCATCAGCCTGCTTTCGTATCTCAACCGCGATCAATATGGCTCCACGCCTTTGGTATACGGAAAATACTACAATGCCCGTCTTACCGACGTGCAGCCCTCCAGCCCGCAATACGAGCGCAACGACAGCACGCACCGCTACGAATTCGCCGGCTATTCCTCGCAGAAGCTCACCTACGACGACGAGCATTGCGGTCTCTTCCCCCGCATCCACTCCGATATGCAGAGCGGTGGCCGGCCTTGCGTCACCTACAATCAGATATGGAGCGGACACAGAGGCAAGGACCGTCCCTCTTTCGGACAGAACCTCCGCTATCTGTGGAAATATCAGCTGGGTTGGATGTACGGCCGCTATTTCATGTGGAATTTCGTGGGCCGTCAGAACGACATCATGGGCCGCGGCTTCAACGAGGACGGCACCGTGGATGTGGTGAACGGCAACTGGATAAGCGGCATCAAGTTCATTGACGAGGCACGTCTCGGGCCGCAGGACAACCTGCCCCGTTTCCTCAAAGAGAATCCTGCCCGCAACACGTTCTTCTTCCTGCCTCTGCTGTTGGGCATCATCGGTCTGATAGCCCAATACCGTTATCGTTCCAAAGATAGCTTCGTGGTTTTCCTGTTGTTCTTTATGACGGGCATCGCCATCATCCTCTATCTGAACCAACCCTCCACCGAGCCCCGTGAAAGGGACTACGCCGTGGTGGGTTCCTTCTACGCCTTTGCCATCTGGATAGGCCTGGGCGTGGCGGGCATCGCGCAGGCGCTCGGCAGATTCCTAAGGAATAAGTCGGATGCGGTGAAAGGCCTTACCTATGCGGCCCTTACCGTGGTCTGCCTCTTTGCCGTGCCGGGCATCATGGCGCAACAGGGCTGGGACGACCACGACCGCTCGCACCGCACCTCCGCCCGAGATTTCGGGCGCAACATGCTGCTTTCGTGCGAACCCAACGCGGTGTTGATTTCCGACGGCGACAACGACACCTATCCCATGTGGTATTGCCAGCATGTGGAGAAAATCCGTCCCGACGTGCGTCTGATCAACAGTATCCTGGTCAACAGTTCGTGGCTGATTCAGCCTCTCTACACGCGCGTCTACGAATCGGATCCTTTCCGCTTCACCCTCGACAACAAGAACTACGGAGGCGGCAAGAACGATGCGGTGATGTTGAGCGACCAGATTCCGTCGACCGTGGAGCTGACCGACCTGCTCCGCTTTGTCAATTCGTCCAATCCCGCGACCAAAGTGCAAACGCAGTCGGGCGAGACGTATTCTTTCTTCCCCTCGCGCAAAATCAAGCTCACGCCCGACAAGGCCAAGATGGCGCGGTCGGGGCTTTACACCGAGGACGAAATCGCCCGCACGCCCGAAACCATCGAGTGGAGCATCAACGGCGGCAATATCACCAAATCGAATCTGGTGTTGCTCGACCTGCTTGCCAACAACCTCGAGGACAGGCCTTTCTATATGGTGAGTCCCTACGGGCACAACAGCTATATGCCCGCGTTGGCGCAGGGTCAGATCGAAGGCATGGTGTTCCGTTTCGTACCTTTCAAGAACACCAACCGCAATGTTCTGGACAACCGTTCCAACGGCATGAATGTGGAGAAGACCTACGATCTGCTGGTCCATCAGTTCGATTGGGGTGAAATCCATACGGGCAAGTCGGCTTTGGATCCCGAAACCCGCTCGTGGTCGGAACAGGCGCGTCATCAGTATGCGTCGCTGGGCATGGCCTTGATAGGAGAGGGGCAGAACGAGAAAGCCATCGAGGCCTTGGACAAGGGGCTGTATTTCTTCCCCGACTCGGTATTGGAATACAGCAACAACACCATTCTCTACGCCCAGGCGTATTTCTATGCCGGCGCCCGCGAAAAAGGCGAGGAGGTGTTGCGCCGCATATTCGACAATTACGGGGGACGCATCGAATATTTCATGGGCTTTCCGCGCAAATACCAGAGAGGTTTGAACGGAGAGATCCAGGAGGCGGTGAATGTGGTGGGCTATGTGCGCTATCTGGCCGAGCAGAACGGCCTGACCGACCTCGCCGCGCAGGCCTCCGAGATGTTGAACCGTTATAATGTGCAAATTTAAAATCGTTTGATATGGAAGATGCTTTGAAACCGCAACGCCCCACATTCCTGTCGGTGCTTTGCGTGCTTACCTTTATCGGAAGCGGTTGTTCGGCGCTCTCTATGGCGCTTACCGGGGCTATGCGTCCCATGTTGCTCGGGATGTACGAATCCGGGGCTTTCGACAGCTACAGTTCCATTCCGGGTTTCGAGACCCAGATGGAGACGCTGTTCGCCATGCCGGGCTACTATTACCTGCTGACGTTTCTCTTCTATGCGGCATCGGTGGCGGGAGCGGCCATGATGTGGAAACTGAACCGCATCGGATTTCACATCTACACCATTGCCCAATGCCTGGTGCTGATTGCAAGCGTGTGGCTCGGCAATGGAGGTTTTCCGTGGGGCGGCCTCGTGTGGACGGTGCTCTGGGTGGGAGGCTACGCCCTCAACCTCAAGTATATGAAGCCTGCGGCTGAGAAAAATACAGATAATTAAATCATAGAAATCATGACAGAAAAAATCCAAAAGGTTCTGAACGATTACCCCGCGGCAAGGTGGACGGCATTGGTGCTGATCGCGCTGATGATGTTCTTCGCCTATATGTTCGTGGACGTGATGTCGCCCCTGCAGTCGCTCATCGAAGGGCAGCGCGGGTGGACGCCCGGTGTTTTCGGCACCTATGCCGCCTCCGAATACATCTTGAATGTATGCGGCTTTCTGATTCTGGCCGGTATCATCCTCGACAAGTGCGGCGTGCGCTTTACGGGCATCCTTTCCGCCTCGTTGATGGTGCTGGGCGCGGGCATCAAGTTTTATGCCGTGAGCGACGGTTTTGCCGGCACGGGTCTCGAACAATGGCTCAATTCGTGGTGGATGAGTATGCCCGGTAACGCCAAACTGGCCTGTCTGGGCTTTATGGTGTTCGGCTGCGGTTGCGAAATGGCGGGAATCACCGTTTCGCGCGCCATCGCCAAATGGTTCGCCGGCAAGGAAATGGCTTTGGCCATGGGCTTGGAAATGGCTATCGCCCGTTTGGGTGTGTTCGCCGTGCTCTCGCTCTCTCCGTTCCTGGCGGCCAAGTTCGACGGTTCGGTTGTGGCGCCCGTGGCGTTCTGCACCGTGCTGTTGCTTATCGGGCTCATCAACTTCATCGTCTTCTCGGTCATGGACCGCAAGCTCGACCGTCAGACGGGTACCTGTACGGGCATCAACTGCGAGGAAGACCAATTCAAGTTCAGCGACATCGGCAAGATTTTCAGCAGCAAGATGTTCTGGCTTATCGCCCTGCTCTGCGTGCTCTATTATTCGGCTATCTTCCCGTTCCAGCGCTACGCCACCAACTTCCTCGAATCCACACTCTGCATTCCCACGCAGGAAGCGGCCAACCTTTTCCGTTGGTTCCCCATTCTGGCTATGGTGCTCACGCCTTTCCTGGGTTCGTTCATCGACTATAAGGGCAAGGGGGCTTCCATGCTGATGCTGGGTGCGTTGATTATGATTGT
>CAZEOJ010000096.1:0-5615 GCA_964513825.1 uncultured Bacteroidaceae bacterium | reverse complement strand
CGTCGGCGCTTTGGGTGAATATCTTTTCGAACAAGGCTTCCCCGTTCAGGAAAGACATCGAGAGCCCGGCGTTCGATACGGCGGCGGAGGGCTGTTCAAAAGCGGCGGAAGTGGCGTTGAATGCCGTGCCTAAGATACCGCCGGCATACCATTCCTCGCCCAAGGGTTTGGATTGCGGGCGTTCGGGATTTTTGTTGTCGGGCTGACATCCGGCCAGTAAAAGGGCGATGGACGCGAATAAAACTATCTTCTTCATGACGGAAAATTATTCGATGATCGTTTCGGCTTCTTCCAGCGCGGCGGCCAGCCGGTTGCATTCCTGCGTGGCTTTCGCCCACAGTTCGTTATTGCTTCCGGCATAGTTCACAAAGGGCGCGGGCGCGGCTTCTATGGCGGCGAGTGCGGCGGCGATGGCTTCGCGCACGGCTCTGTCGGCGGCGGTCATCTTGGCATCGTTGGCGTTTTGCAGGTAGTCGCCCACCGATTTACCGGCTTTCTTGCCGTCAAAATAGCCTTCGTAGGCGTTCTTGATGCTTACGATATTGTCGTAGAAATCCTGTTTGGAGTTCTTGGCATAGGGCGATTCGATATAGCTGAGGTCTTCTCCGCTCGTGCCGGCGTTGGGGCGGCCTATCTTCTGATTGGCCACTTCGTCGGCGATGGCGGCGGCACCGGTCAGGATTTCCTGCGCCACTTCCAGATAGTTGATGTATTTGGAACCGCCTTTTCCGGCATTGCGCATACTGGCACCATAATTGAATATGCTCATTTCGGCTTCTTCCAGAATCTCGCGTTGCCCGGCGCTTACGCCGTCCATCCCGGCCCAGGCGGCATGGAGGCGCACGCATTGGTTGCGCAGGTCTTCGGCCACCGCCGCCAGATACACCGCTTCTTCGATGCGTTTGTAGGAGGCCGAGCGCGGGCTTCCCTGCAAGGAAGTCTTGTCGGCGTTCAGATCAAAAATCATGTATTCCACGGCATGGAATCCCAACAATCCGTAACCGAGAAAATCGGCGGCGTAGGAAGCGTCCATCTTATCCATACGCACCGGGTCGTTGAGCAGCTGTTCCAGTTCCACGGCATCCAAAGGCCAGGAGTCGATATGCGGGTCTATCGAATAATCGTCGGCGGCTCCGAACAGCCAAGCCTCGCTCAATTCCCAGTATTTACGCGCGGCATACCATTTCTCGCAGGCCTGCGCCATCAGTTGTTGTGTTTCGGCACAGAGGGTTCCGTTCGCCGCCACATCGGTGTTTTCGTTCTCGCGCACGGAGGCTTCGATTTCCTGACAGATGTCGGCAAGTTTCATGGCGTTTTCCGCCAGGGCCGCGTAGGTGGGAACCACGGTCTTGTCCACATAGACCTCCGCCACCTCTTTCAAATCTTTCTCGCGTTCTTCTTCCCATGTCAGGTTGTCGGGTTTGTCGCAGGAAACCGTCAGTCCTGCCACGACAAGGCATAACAGGGTGTAGAAAATAGTTCTAAATTTCATTTCAGTATGATTTTTAATTATTTGCATGGATTATTTCTCGAACAGTCCCGAATAGGTGATGCCTATCGAAACGGAGGGTTCGTTGTTGTAACGGCGCGTTTCGGCCGTTCCGTCGGCGCCTGTAACCGTGTAGGGATTGAGGATACCGACGGCGTATTCGGCTTTTACGGCGATGTTTTTGAGCGGCATGTAGTTGATGCCCACCGCCGCCCGCTGCCTTCCGCACCATGTCTTGCGCGACACGCCCTCGGCGGTTTTCAGCATGGAATCGTAATAATCGTAGCGCCCGAACAAAAAGAACCTTTGCCCCTGCGCGCGCAGTCTGCCTGAAAGCGAAAAGAAATCGTAGCCTATCTCGCACCCGGTGGCCAGGGCATCGGAGGCCACCGGTTGGCGCGCCGACACCGAAGAACCCGACATATTGGCGTTGAAGGCCGTAATCATGCGCGAATCGGAAAGATGTCCGTAGGTTACGTTGCCCCGGATAACCACGCTACGGCCGTTATAGGCAAAATCGAACGCGCCTATGCCCACCGTGCCGTGCACCTTGTCCCAACGGGAATGGCTGTGGTTGTAGAGCGTGTTGTTGAAGCTGTTTCCGATATAGCCGCTCAAAGACAGGCGCAGTCCGGGCACGGAGGTGTTGTCCACGCGGAACGCGCCGGCATAGGAAGTGCCTATCTTGAATTCGTAGGGGCTGCCGGCTCCGTCGTGAATCCAGCCCTTGCTGTTGAAACGGTCGGCGTCTAGGCCGGCGATAAACATGATTTCGTAGCGCCAGCCCTTTGCCTCGCCCCAAAGACTGAGGCCGGTCTCGTGCCAGGTGCAGGGAATAATGGTGTTCTCGCCCTCCGGACGATACACGCCGAAATATTCGGTGGGCATGTGGTGTGCGTTGATGGCGCCCACCGGCACGATGATATGCCCGGCGCGGATGTTCAGCGCCGGAGAGAAACTCTTCTGAATCCAAAACTGCTCCAAGGCCACCTCCCCGCCGCGTTCTATCTCCGATTCGTATTCGCCCCCTTCTTCCTCCTCGATTTCGACGGCGCTTTCCGTGCCCCCGTGTTCAAACTCAATCTCGCTGCCCATCGACCAGCCTTTGCCGAAGTTGTAGCCGAGCCAGACCACCACGTGCGGCAGATCGAAACGCCCGTGCTGCTCGTTTTTGTACAGCTCGGGGTTCTTGTAGCGCAGGTAGTTGTCGCTGAAAAAATTGCGGGTCATCACGGCTTCTCCGTAACCGCCCACCTGCAGGCGGGGGTCGTTCACGCTCGCCGTCTTCTTTTTTCGGGACGTGTCCCGGGCGGGGCTTTCCGCTGCTTCCCCGCGCAGTTCTTCCAACAATTCCGCTTTGAGTTCGGCCTTGAGCCTTTCCCGTGCGTCCGCGGGCAGCGAAGCCCCACTCACGGCATCGGTCTGTGCGTGCAGGAATGCGGGCAATAAAAAGACAATCAATAATAAAAATCGTATTCTGTCATTCATTTCACGGGTCTCTTTTTCGTTTGCAAGATTAGCCCGCAGGACAGCGGCGGGCAATACCTAAGTGTCGTTATTTTGTCCGCCCGCGCTTAATCAAAATTAGGTATGCCGCTTCGTGGAGGGCCGTTGATTTCGTGGATTGTCGCCAAAGATGTACCTTTGCTATCAGCAATAAACAATCAGCATTATGGATATATCTGTGGTGGTGCCTCTTTTTAACGAGGACGAATCCTTGCCGGAACTGGGGGCGTGGATAGAGCGGGTGATGAACGAAAACGGCTTTTCGTATGAGGTGATTATGGTGGACGACGGCAGCCGCGACGGTTCCTGGGCGGCGGTGGAGAAACTGCGTGCGTCCAACCCCTGTTTCAAAGGTATCCGCTTCCGCCGCAACTACGGCAAGTCGGCGGCTTTGCAGATGGGTTTCGAGGCGGCGCAGGGCGATGTGGTCATCACGATGGACGCCGATATGCAGGACAGCCCCGACGAAATCCCCGCTTTGTACAAGATGATCATGCAAGACGGTTTTGATGTGGTTTCTGGCTGGAAACAAAAGCGTTACGACCCTATCAGCAAGACCGTTCCCACCAAACTGTTCAACTGGGCGGTACGGCGTATGTCTAAAATCTACCTGCACGACTTCAACTGCGGCCTGAAAGCCTATCGGCACGATGTGGTCAAGTGCATCGAGGTGTATGGCGAGATGCACCGTTTCATTCCCGTCATCGCCAAATGGGCGGGTTTCGGAAAGATAGGGGAGAAGGTGGTGCAGCACCGCGCCCGCAAATACGGAACCACCAAGTTCGGCATGAACCGCTTTATCAACGGCTTCCTCGATTTGCTCTCCCTGAGCTTTGTGGGCAAGTTCTCCAAAAAGCCCATGCACTTCTTCGGCAGCCTGGGGCTGCTGATTTTCGTGTTGGGCTTCATCGCCGCTATCTGGCTCGGGGCGCAGAAAATATGGTGCCTGCGTCACGGCATTCCCGCGCCTTTGGTCACTTCCTCGCCCTGGTTCTATATCTTTTTGGTATTCATGTTAATGGGTTTGCAGTTGTTTTTGGCGGGCTATATGGCCGAACTCGTGGGCCGCAATTCTCCCACTCGCAACACCTATCTTGTTTCGAACTATCTGGGTCTGGAAGCCCCGTGTAAATCGGAGAGGGAATGAGCAGGACAAGTTTTGTGACGGTTTTCTGCCTGTGCGCTATGCTCGCGCCCGCATCGGCGGCCTTTGCCGTACCTGCGCCCGACCATATCAACCAGGTAGACGCCAAGGGACGCAAACAAGGTCTGTGGCGCAAGACCAATCCCGTGTCGGGTATGCGCTACGAAGGCACATTCAAGGACGATATGCCGCAGGGCAAGTTCCTCTATTGGAACCAAGGCGATACCTTGGTTTCCGAAGCCTTTTACTTTCGCGGAGGCTATGCCTCCCATACCCGTTTCTTCTATCCCGACGGCGCGGTGATGGCCGAGGGCTATTATCTGGAAAAGCAAAAGGACAGCGTCTGGAGATATTTTTCGCCCGACGGCCGTTTGCTCAAAGAAGAAAGTTTTGAACGGGGATTGTTGAACGGCGCGCTCAAAGTCTACGATTCGGCGGGACGGATTCTGCAACGGCAGACGTGGTTCCGTGGGCTCCGCAACGGCCCCTGGTTCGAGCACGACGAGAACGGCTATCAGGCCTACACCTATAAACTCAATCTCTCCCACGGTCCCTATTCCGTGCGCTATCCCGACAGCACCCGCCATATAGAAGGCTCCTACGAAGACGGGCGCAAGCAGGGGCTGTGGAGTTTCTATCTGCCGGACGGCACCTTATATAAAGAGGATACCTATCAAGACAATGTATTGAGCAAGCGCACGATATACTTGAAGATAGAGGGCGCTTTGCGGGCGGTGGACATCGATACGGTGGCCCTGGTCCTGCGGGCGCCGAAGAACGGGCAGGCCGAGATTTCCACGGTGTCGGGCGCACGTCTGCTGTGTGACGCGAAGTTCGAGACCGTCTGCGGCATTTTCGATACCGAGAGGTTCTTCTATGCCAACAAGAGCACGATGGTGGCCTATGCGGTGGTGAACGACAGTGTGTTGCGGGAGGTGATGCCCGAAAAGGTGGAGAGCGAGCTTTACGACGGGCAGGCGGACGAGGCGGCTTTGGAGAGCGGAAATGCTTCCGTGCGTCCTTTGCGGCTGCCGATGACCGTCAAGACGGCCTTTCCCGTATTCTTGGACGCGGACGGCATGGAGGTGTTGCGGCACGCGCTCCTCTCTCCCGATTTTGTTTTTTGAAAAAAAGACGTACCTTTGCAACCCTCTACGCAAGTAGGCCTGAGTGGCGGAATAGGTAGACGCGTTGGTCTCAAACACCAATGAGGTAAAACTCGTATCGGTTCGATTCCGATCTCAGGTACTCCAAGCCCGGATGTCAGTTTCGGGCTTTTCTTTTTTATTCTCTCGGGTAAAGTTTCCATAGTCTGTCCCGACCGCCCCCTGCACGCGGCTGTACGGAAGTTCTGCCTTTGTCCAACGCACGGGGGCTCTTTTTAGTGCGCTATTGGCAAACGGCTGTTCTTCGCCCCAATTGAGCGTAGCGAAATCATGAACACCTATAAAATATAAACACTACGTTCATAAAGTG
>CAZEOJ010000095.1:0-5712 GCA_964513825.1 uncultured Bacteroidaceae bacterium | reverse complement strand
AAAATGCTGTTTTACAGAAGTACGTTGTGAATATAATTTACATTATGTTAACCACGTATTTCAAAAACCACCTCCCTTTTATACTGACCACGATTCAACTATTCCCGCCCGACATACGAATAGCTCCTATTGTGGGATGGCAAAGCGGCGGCTAGGAGTTATTGTTTTTTGCGAATAAAGCGAAGCGTCCTGAGCAAAAAAATAAGCTCCGTACAGCCGCGTGCGCAGGGAAAAGACAGAACGTAGCAAAAAAAGAGCTTCCACGCAGCCCCCGTGCGATGGCCTCTTGATAAAGTCTACCCGAAATACTCCTTCATGCGCTCGAAGAACCCCGGCTCCTTGAACTTGTTCCTGTCGACCTGAAAATCCGGCATCTCCCGCATCTTCTCCAACAACGCCTTCTCCTCCTTATCGAGATGCTTGGGCACCACCACATGCACCGACACAATCATATCGCCCTTGGGCATACCCCGCTGAATACTCGGGAACCCTTGTCCCCTAAGACGCAATAACTTACCCGATGGCGTACCCGCCTCGATCTTGATTTTGGCCTTGCCGCCCAACGTAGGCACCTCCACCGACGCCCCCAAAGCGGCATCCATATAACTTATGGGCAAAGTGTAATGAAGATTCTGATGATCGCGCTGGAAATCCTTGTGCGGAATTTCCTGAATCACCACTAATAAATCGCCGTTGATACCCCCGCGCGGCGCCGCGTTCCCCTTGCCGGCCACCGACAGCTGCATACCGTCCTCCACGCCCGCAGGAATGGGAATGCTTATCACTTCTTCTTGATAGACAAGACCTTCTCCGTTGCATTTGGGGCAACGTTCGGTAATCACCTTGCCCTCTCCGTGACATTGGGGACAGTCGCTCACCTGCTGCATCATGCCGAAAATGCTCTGTTGGGTATGCACCACCCGACCCTGTCCGTTGCAGGAGGGACAGGTCTTGAACGCGGTGCCGTCCTTGGCGCCCGTGCCTTTGCAGGTGTCGCAGGGCACGGCTTTCTTCACCTTGATTTTCTTTTCGACTCCCTCGGCGATTTCTTCGTAAGTGAGTTTTATCGTGACCCTCAGGTTGCTGCCCCGCATCACGCGACGGGTTCTGCCGCCGCCCCCTCCGAATCCTCCGCCGAAGATGCCGCCGAAGATATCGCCGAAATTCGAGAAGATGTCTTCCATGCTCATGCCGGCGCCGCCGAAGCCTCCTGCTCCACCCAGACCGGCCTCGCCGAACTGGTCGTAGCGTTTGCGCTTCTCGGGGTCGCTGAGCACGCTGTAGGCTTCGGCGGCCTCCTTGAATTTCTCTTCGGCTTCCTTGTTGCCCGGATTCTTGTCGGGATGATATTGCAGGGCTAACTTGCGGTAGGCTTTCTTTATTTCGTCGGCCGTGGCGGTCTTGGCAACCCCCAGCACCTCGTAGAAGTCTTTTTTCATTTGTTTATTATTTACTGATTAGCAGCCTACGACCACTTTGGCGAAGCGGAGCACCTTGTCGCCGAGGGTATATCCTTTCTGTACCACATCCAACACCAGCCCTTTTCCCTTCTCGTCCGGAGCGGGAATCTGCGCCACCGCCTCCGCCGTATCTTCCTGAAAGGGCTTGCCCATCACCTCGCATTCGGCCAGACCTTGCTGTCTGAGGATATTCATCATTTTGTTGTAGACAAGTTCAACGCCCTCAAAAAGAGCTTTTTGCGTATCGTCTACACCCGCTCCCTCCGCGCCGGAAGCCTTGGAAAAGGCTTGTATGGCACGTTCCATATCATCTATGACAGGCAAAAGTGACGAAATGACATCGGAAGATGCCGTTTTGATCATGTCCAGTTTTTCGCGACTGGCTCGCCGACGGAAGTTGTCGAAATCGGAATAGAGCCGTAAATATTTGTCGTTCAGTTCGGCGATACGCTCTTCGGGGCTCGGTTCCCCTGCCGCCTCTTCCTGCGGAGCCTCGGTATCGCCCTGCACGGGTTCTTCTCTTTCAATCTCCTTATTGTCAATCTTTTCTTCTTTCTCGTTCTTGTTCTTACCCATGATTTCTTGTGTGTTTTCGGTCTGTGTTTCCCTATCCCTCCGCAAAAACAATACCGCAAGCCCGCACAGCCCGCCAATGTGCCAACTTGTCAGCGTCGGACTCCCCCGCCCCGCGCTTCTGAATTCGTGTATTTTTCGTTAACTTTGCATAAAGGAATAAGAAAAAAATAACATACGATGAAAGCAACTGTAATCGACAAGGAATTGGTAGACAGCACTATCAAGGCCAACGGATTTGAGAATGTAGGGAAAGCCTCCATCCGCGAAGTCCAGAAACTGATCAACGACATCGAGCAGGCCGCCGGCAAGAAGTTCATCCGCATGGAGATGGGCATCCCCGGGCTGCCCGCTTCCAAAATCGGCGTGGAGAGCCAGATCAAGGCGTTGGAAAGCGGTGTGGCCGCCCTCTATCCTCCCGTGGGCGGTATACCCGAGCTCAAACCCGAAATCGCCCGTTTCGTAAAGAACTTTATCGGCGTGGATGTGAACCCGGCCGGCTGCATACCCACCGTAGGCTCCATGCAGGGCACTTTCGCCGCTTTCTTTACCGTCGGCCACGCCCGCACGGACAAGAACACCACGCTTTTCCTCGACCCCGGTTTCGCGGTGCACAAACACCAGCACAAATCCATGGGCGTGCCTTTCGAGAGTTTCGACGTCTACAACTACCGGGGCGACAAACTCCGCGAGAAATTGGAGAGCTGCCTCAAAAAAGGCAATATCTCGTCCATTTTCTATTCCAACCCCAACAACCCCTCGTGGATCTGCTTCACCGACGAGGAACTGCGCATCATCGCCGACTTGGCCAGGAAATACGATGCCATCGTGATGGAAGACCTCGCCTATTTCGGCATGGATTTCCGTCAGGACATCTCCACCCCCGGCGTTCCTCCCTATCAACCTTCCGTGGCACAGTATGCCGACGATTATATCCTCTTTATATCGAGCTCCAAGGCATTCAGTTATGCGGGTGAACGTGTGGGTATGATGGTGATTTCGGACAAACTCTACCACAAGGACTTCCCCGCCCTGTCCACCTATTACAACAGCACGCAGTTCGGCCACACTATGGTGTTCGGCACGCTCTACTGCCTGAGTTCCGGCACGACCCATTCGGTGCAGCACGCCTTG
The DNA here is from genome assembly GCA_964513825.1 of uncultured Bacteroidaceae bacterium. Lineage (GTDB taxonomy): Bacteria > Bacteroidota > Bacteroidia > Bacteroidales > P3 > Pullibacteroides. Next base: position 2,545 of record CAZEOJ010000095.1, on the reverse strand, counting down.
CTCGGCATCCTAAAAGCCTGCAACGAAGGCCGTTACAACTTTGTCAAGGAAACGCAGGTCTATGGCGAGAAAGCGCGCGCGATGAAGAAGCATTTTCTCGACAACGGCTTCTTCCTCACCTACGACAAAGACGTGAACAAAGACCTCTCGGACGGCTTCTACTTTACGGTGGGCTATCCCGGTATGACGAGCGACGAACTGTTGCACAATCTTATCTATTTCGGCATCAGCGCCATATCCTTGGGAGGCACGGGCAGTGACCGCAACGGCATCCGCGTCTGCGTGTCGCTGGTTCCCGTCGAGGACATCCCCGAACTCGGCGCAAGGTTAAAGGCGTTCCACGAATACTTCGGCGGCTGCTAAACATCCGTAAGGTCTTGGCCAAACGGGGGTGTGCGGAAGTGCATTAAAGCCTGCGAAGCACTTTGCAGCACGGAGCACACCCCGTTTGCCCTGCAATGTGCGTTGGCAAGCGGCGGATAGGAAGTCGGCTTTGAGCGACATTGCGCACGTCGCGAAGCGACAAGCGTGGAGTGAAAAACGAGCTTCCGTACAGCCGCGTGCGAGGGAAATAGATTGACTATGAACAACGTCTTTCAACTGTCTTCGGAATTCAAGCCTACGGGCGACCAGCCCCAGGCCATAGACAAACTGGTGCGCGGCGTGGAGCAAGGCGAGAAATCGCAGGTGCTCCTGGGCGTGACCGGCTCGGGAAAGACCTTCACCATCGCCAACGTGGTGGCCCGCACCGGCCGCCCCACCCTCGTGCTGAGCCATAACAAGACCCTCGCCGCCCAGCTGTTCGGCGAATTCAAGCAATTCTTCCCCCACAACGCGGTGGAGTACTACGTTTCGTATTACGATTACTATCAACCCGAAGCCTATCTCCCCGCCTCCAACACCTATATCGAGAAAGACCTCTCAATCAACGAAGAAATCGAGAAACTCCGCCTGAGCGCCTTCGCCAGCCTGCTTTCGGGACGGCAGGACGTGATTGTGGTGAGCACCGTATCGTGCATCTACGGCACGGGAAACCCCGAAGACTATCACGAGAACATCATCATCCTCAAACAAGGCGACCGCCTCTCGCAACGCGACCTGATGCTGCGTCTGGTCAAGAGCCTCTATTCGCGGCACGAACTGGAGTTCACGCGCGGCAAATTCCGCGTGAAAGGCGACACCATCGATGTGTTCGCCGCCGATTCGGACTTTGCCTACCGCATTGTCTTCTTTGACGATGAGATAGAAAGCCTCGCCAAAATCGACCCTATCACCGGCACGGTGCTCGAGAATCTCAACACGATACGCATCTACCCCGCCAATATCTTCGTGCCCTCCTCCTCACGCATCCAACAAGCCATCAAGGAAATACAACTGGATTTGGGCAAACAGGCCGACTATTTCCGCGAGATAGGCAAACCTTTGGAAGCCAAACGGTTGGAAGACAGGGTGACCTATGATGTGGAGATGATAAAGGAATTGGGCTATTGCGCGGGCATAGAGAACTATTCGCGCTATTTCGACGGCCGCAAGCCCGGCGAGCGGCCGTTCTGCCTGATAGACTATTTCCCCGATAATTTCCTGACGGTGATTGACGAAAGCCATGTCACCGTGCCGCAGATCGGCGCGATGTACGGAGGCGACCGCAGCCGCAAGATCAACTTGGTGGAATACGGATTCCGCCTGCCCGCCGCCTTGGACAACCGTCCCCTCAAATTCGAGGAATACGAGGCCTTGAGCGGACAGACCATCTATGTGAGCGCCACCCCCGCCGATTACGAACTCGAGAAAAGCGGAGGTGTGGTGGTGGAACAGCTTATCCGTCCCACCGGGCTGCTCGATCCGCGTATCGAGGTATTCCCCACCGCCCACCAGGTGGACGACCTTCTGGACCGTGTGGAGCAGGTGACGGCCCGGGGCGAGCGCGTGCTGGTGACCACCCTGACCAAGAAGATGGCCGAGGAACTGGCCCACTACTGCGCCAATACGGGCATCCGCTGCCGTTATATCCACTCGGAGGTGGACACCCTCGAACGGGTGGAGATTTTGCAGGATCTGCGGGCGGGCGCCATCGACGTGCTTATCGGCGTGAACCTGCTGCGCGAGGGCTTGGACTTGCCCGAAGTGTCGTTGGTGGCTATCTTGGATGCCGACAAGGAAGGATTTCTGCGTTCGGCGCGTGCCCTGACCCAGACGGCGGGACGGGCGGCGCGCAATGTCAACGGCCTGGTGGTGATGTATGCCGACAAAATCACCGACGCTATGGCGCAGACCCTCGACGAGACGGCGCGCCGCCGCGAGATTCAGGATGCCTATAACAAGAAGCACCATATCACCCCCCGCCCCATTGTCAAGGCCATTCATCAGACGTTGAACGAAGTGCGGGGCGTGGAGCCCAAGGCTTACAGCGAAGATTTTGCATCGCCCGCATTCGCCGATCCGGTGATGCACTATGAGAAAACGCAGGAGGGCCTGCAAAAGCGGATAGAGGAGTTGAAGAAGCGGATGAAATCGGCCGCCGCCCAGTTGGATTTTCTCGAAGCGG
>CAZEOJ010000094.1:0-5751 GCA_964513825.1 uncultured Bacteroidaceae bacterium | reverse complement strand
ACGACGCCATGAGCAAGGCACGTTACGAATTCCGTTGGAAAGACCAGTTCAACCTCGCGCTCGACCCCGACCGCGCCTTCGAGTATTTCCACCAACGCGAGGGCGCCAACGAAGACGGCTCGAAGTTCTGCACCATGTGCGGCCCCAATTTCTGCGCCATGCGCATCAGCCGAGATTTGAGCAAAGGCAAGTGTGTGGATGAGTATTCAAAATAGAAAGACCATGTTTTCCGACATTCTTCAAAACTACGATTGGGAACAGATGCGGCAGAGCATCTATGCCAAAACCCCGCGCGATGTGGAGATTGCGTTGGCCAAGGCGCAACAGCCCGGCTCCGACCTCACGCTCGAGGATTTCAAAGCCCTGGTGAGCCCCGCTGTATCGGCATCGCCCCTCTATCTGGAAACTATGGCCGGATTGAGCCGCAAGGCCACACAGAAGAAATTCGGCAAGACCATCCAGTTCTACATTCCCCTCTATCTGAGCAACGCCTGCACCAACCACTGCATCTACTGCGGATTCAACCACAACAACAAATTCGCCCGCGTCACCCTCACCGACGCACAGATTATGGAAGAATGCGCGGTGTTGAAGAAAATGGGATACCAACACCTGCTTCTGCTTACGGGCGAGTCGCCCAAGGAGGCCGGCATCGACTATCTCGAACACGCCATGCAGCTGCTTTCGCCGCACTTCGCCCAACTCTCGCTCGAAGTGCAACCTATGGACACGCCCGACTACGAGCGTCTGCGCAAAAGCGGCCTGCACGCGGTGTATGTCTATCAGGAAACCTACAACAAAGAGCGTTACAAGGTCTACCACCCCGCCGGCATGAAACGTAATTTTGAATGGAGGCTCAACACGCAAGACCGACTGGGCCTGGCCAACGTCAACAAAATCGGCTTGGGCGCGTTGCTGGGATTGGAGGACTGGCGCACCGAAGCCGTGTTCATGGCCATGCACCTGCGCTATCTGGAAAAGACCTACTGGCGGTCTAAATACTGCATCGCCTTTCCGCGTATGCGTCCCCACGAGGACGACGGCGAAAACGGCGGGTTCAAGCCACAGAACGTTTTGTCGGACAAGGAGTTCGTGCAGATGATATGGGCCTTCCGTCTCTTTGACGACGAGGTGGAGATGTCGCTCACCACGCGCGAGAGCCGCGAGTTCCGCAACCACATGATCTCGCTCGGCATCACCTCTATCAGCGCCGGCTCGCAGACCGACCCCGGCGGCTACGCCCACCCCGACACGGAAGTGGCGCAGTTCGAGGTGAACGACAACCGTTCGCCCGAAGAGATGAAGCGGATGATTGAGGAGCAGGGATACGAAGTGGTGTGGAAAGACTGGGACAAGGTGTATGACGCCCGTTAGGGGGCGCGTCAGGACACCCGTAAGGCGGCCTCCCGTTCGCGTTCCAGCTGGGCGCGCGACTTACTGCACGTGACCAGGAACACGCCCGAAAAGACCAGCAGCGCCGCCAGACCCTTTATCCAGGTGAAGCCGTCCTGCCCCAAAATCAGGGCCAGACAGGAGGCAGTGATAGGCTGGGTATAATTGTAGACGCTCAACACCGTGGGACGCAGCCTCTTCTGCGCCACGGGAATCAGCAGATAGGTGACCCCGGTGGCCAAGAAGACCGTATAGCCCAGGAACAGATATATCCGCGGCGGAATGGAGGCATAGTCGATATGCGCCACGTAGCGGAACAGGAAGGGCACCGAGAACAGGGCCGAGAAAAAGAACATCCAGCGCATCACCGTCACCGGCTTGTAGCGCGCCACCACATTGCGGAACGCCGTCAGGTAGACGGCATAGAACAGCCCGCTGGCCAGGCAGAGCAGAATGCCCACGATGCTGTTGCGTCCGCTCTCGGCCACCGCCTCTCCCGTAAGATACTTTCCCGCAATCATCAGCACCGCCCCGCTCATACCTAAGAACACGCCCCCGGCTTTCATCCACGAGATAGGTTCCCGCAGGAAAAAGGCCGATAAAAGCATGGTGAGGATAGGCGTGAACGTCACCACGATAGCCGTCTCCACCGGGGAGGCGTATTCCAACCCCACCACAAACAGCATCTGATTGAGCAGCACCCCGAAGACGGAGGCCAACGCCAATCTGCCCAGATCCTTGAGCGGCACTTTCTCCCACTTGACAAAGAGCGTGATGAGCCAGAAGAAGACTAACGCGCCCGTGGTACGGAAGAAAGCCATAGCGAACGAGGAGATATATTCCGGCATCACGACCTTGGAAAGCGGAATGTTGATACCGAATACAATATTGCACGCCAATATCGCCACATGGCCTTGGAGCGCACTTTTGTTTTCCGTCATACAGACCTTTTATAATAATATAAAATTATTGCGGCTTACGCACATAATGCGGCATCTCGGCGGGTATTTCCATAGAAAGTTCGATGAAACCGCCGAAAACACCGTTCTCGTACCACGGTGTCTGGAAAATAAGCTTGCGGATTCCGTTCTTCTCTATGGTGTACGCGTTGTTGCGGGGATGGGCGAGCATATCGGCCAGTTTGGAACGCGCCGGTTCGGGGTGGCAGTCCAACACGTTCTGCCCTATCAGCTCCTCCCTGCCCGGTTTGAGGAAAGTCTTGCGCGACTTCTCGTTCATTTCGAGGATTTCGCCGTCGGCGCCGCACACGGTCACCGCCACATCCATTTCTTTAAAAAACTTTTCCATAGTGTTTTGTTTCTTTCAAAGTTTATCCCCCTGTCTCGGGAGCGCCAAAAGTACGGAAAATCGTTATTTTTGTACACCATGAGCACCGTACCCGAGAAACTGAAACCCATTCTGCCTATCCTGCCCGAGAAACCGGGTGTATACCAGTATTTTGACAAGGAGGGCACGATTATCTACGTGGGCAAGGCCAAGAACCTCAAACGGCGCGTCAATTCGTATTTCAACAAGGAACAGGAGGGCAAGGTACGCGCCATGATCGCGCATATAGACCACATGGAATATATCGTGGTGAACACCGAATCCGATGCGCTCCTGCTCGAAAACAACCTGATCAAGCGGCTCCAGCCCCACTACAACATCCTGCTCAAAGACAGCAAGACCTACCCTTGGCTCTGCCTGTCGAACGAGCCTTTTCCCCGCATCTTCCCCACCCGCCGTCCCATACAGGACGGTTCCACCTATTTCGGCCCCTACCCTATGGTGCGGACGCTGCACACCCTGATAGAGTTGATTCACGACCTCTATCCCCTGCGCTCCTGTGCCCACAGGCTCGATGATGCGACCCTCGCATCGGGAAAGGTGCGGCTCTGTCTCGAATATCAGATGAAACGCTGCGCGGGGCCCTGCCAAGGCTTGCAGACCCGGCAGGAATACGCCGAACAGATCAACGAAATCAAGACCCTGTTGCGCGGCCATATCCGCCCCGTCCTGCAAAGCCTCACCCGGCAGATGCACCAGGCGGCCGAGCGGTTGGAGTTCAGGAAAGCGCACGAACTGAAAGAGAAAATCGCCCGTCTGCAAAACTATCAGAGCAAGTCCACGATCGTGAACAACCTCTCCACGGCCGACCTCGATGTGCTGAGTTTTCTCGAAGAAGACAAGAGCCTGTACTACAATTTTCTGCGTGTGGTGGACGGACGTGTGGTGCAATCGCATACGGTGGAGGTGAAAAAGAAACTGGACGAGAGGCCCGAAGACCTTGTCTCGCAGGTGCTTTTCGAATTCCGCGAGCAGTTCAGGAGCGAGGCGGACGAGGTGATTCTGCCCGTGGAACCCGATTTCTCGCTCGCGCCCCTCAAATGCACCGTGCCTCTGTCGGGCGACAAGAAGAAACTGCTTGACCTGAGCCTGCAAAACATCCGTTATTTCATTCTGGAAAAGAACCGCCGGCAGGACCTGGCCGACCCCGAGCGCCGGAGCAAGGAACTCATGGTTCAGATACAGAAAGCCTTAGGCATGAAAAAACTGCCCGTGCACATCGAGTGTTTCGACAACTCCAACTTCGAGGGCGACTATCCCGTGGGCGCCATGACGGTGAGTCGCAACGGGAAACTGTCCAAGAAAGACTACCGCCATTTCAACATCCGCACCGTGCACGGCCCCGACGACTACGCCACGATGGAGGAGGTGTTCCGCCGGCACTACGGCCGTCTGGTGGAAGAAGGTGCCGAACTGCCTCCCCTCGTGGTGGTGGACGGCGGCAAGGGGCAGCTTTCCTCGGCCTACGGCGTGCTCAAAGAATTAGGCATCGAGAAAGAGATTTTCCTTATCGGCATCGCCGAGCGGCTGGAAGAAATCTACAAGGTGGGCGACCCGCTCCCCCTTGCGCTCGACAAGAAATCGGAGGCGCTCAAACATATCCAGCTTCTGCGCGACGAGGCTCACCGTTTCGGCATCACCCACTACCGCAAACGCCACCTCAAAGGCTTGGTAAGCACCGAGTTGACACAGATAAAGGGCATCGGCAGGGAGACCGCCTTGCGGCTCTTGCAGGAATTCAAGTCGGTGAAACGTATCAAGGAATTGCCTTTGAGCGAGTTGGAAAGCGTGATAGGAAAGGCCAAGGCCGCTTCGGTACATGCCTATTTTCATCAATCCGAGCAAGTATGAGCGATTTTCTCCGCACCTATGTATTCGAAACCGACGAGCCTCTCCGAAGCCGTCGCAAGGCTTTGCAAGAAATTCTTTTGCAGCAGGTTCTGCATCGTGAGGCGGGGGTGGACGGCATGGTGCCTATCCGTCTGGAAAAGGAGGCGCGGGGCAAGCCGTATTGCGCCGACTTTCCGAATCTGCATTTCAATATGAGTGATTCGGGGCCGTATACGGTGATAGCGGTGTCGGACAGGCGGGTCGGGGCGGATGTGGAACACATCCGCCCCCGACCCGCCGCAGCGCTGTTCCAGCGCTGGTTTCTCCCCGAGGAGAAACCTCCGACACCCCTGTTCGCCGAATGGGATGCCGCGCCTACGATGCCCCGCCCCGAGGCCTTGCCCGCCGCCGACTTCATCTATCTGTGGACCTGCAAGGAAAGTCTGTTGAAATACATAGGCTGCGGCTTGGGCGCCGAAATGAAACAACACCCCGTGCTGTGGCGCACCGACCCTATAAGCGAAAAGCCAACCCCTTACGCCCTTTTCGAAGGCGAGGAATTGGCTTTCAGTTCGTTTTGGATGCGCCGGTCCGGCTACATCATCACCCTCTGTCACCCAAAATCTTTATACGGCAAGGTCTCTATCCCCGCCGGTCCCGACATTACTTGTCTTTTCCCAACAGGAACTGGTCGATGATGCCTTTCAATTGTTCCTTGCTCATCAAACCCGCCTGCATGGCCGGCGTACCCTCCTGCGGCACAAACAGCAGCGAGGGAATGCTCTGAATGCCGAAGACCGCCGAAAGTTCCCTTTCGTTGTCCACATTCACTTTATAGACAAGAATCTGTCCTCTATACTCCTCGGCAAGTTCCTCGATGATAGGCGAAAGCATCTTGCACGGACGGCACCAATCGGCGTAGAAATCCACCAGACAGGGCTTGTTTCCGCGATATTTCCACGTATCGGGATTGGCATTGTAGTCGTGTACCTTTTCTTTGAAAGCCGCCGTAGAGAGATAGCTCACCGCCGCCTCCCGTTGGGCGTCCTGCGTCTGCGCCCCGGCACAGGCCCACAAGAGCAAGCCCGCCGCAAAAACACATATACGTTTCATCATCAACATTTTTCGGATTCTGTTTTCTAAAAAAAAACGCCACCGGAAAAACCGACAGCGTTGTTTTCT
>CAZEOJ010000093.1:2318-5762 GCA_964513825.1 uncultured Bacteroidaceae bacterium | reverse complement strand
GCAAAAAAGATAATACTATGGAAAAAATGGAAATCTACACCCATGAGGAGATTAAGGATAAGTTTCTCGGAAAGGTAGGAACCCCGAGACGGGATGCCTACGAAGCCAATCTGCAACGTAGAATCCAGGCCCATTATTTTGGCGAACTCGTCAAGGAGAAACGCAAGGCGAAACGCCTCACGCAAGAACAGCTGGCCGAAATGATAGGCGTGCAGAAAGGGCAGGTCTCCAAAATCGAAAACGGACAGAACATAACCCTTGCAACGGTATCACGCTTGCTTAAAGCCCTGCGTATCAATGTGCGCTTCGATCATGACGGCGCCGTTTCCCTTGCCTGAACTGTGCCATTCCTGTAAACATGTAGCATTATGGAGAAAACCTGTCCCCGCTGCGGGGCGACATTCGTCTGCAAGGAACACGAAGATGTGCGCCACTGTCAGTGCGCCACGGTGCGGCTGACGGAAAAGACACGCGCACGGTTGCAGACACAATACGAAGGCCGATGCCTCTGCGCCCCCTGCCTGCGCGAAATCGAAGCCGAAACCACAAGGAAAGCAGGCCGCGAACGCTAAAAAATCGTAAATTCGCGCCCGTGAAGAATATAGAACTGAAAGGGGTTCGCGTCAACAACCTCAAAAATATAGATGTAAGCTTCCCCTCCGGGAAAATGGTGGTCGTGACCGGGCTTTCGGGCTCGGGCAAATCCTCGTTGGTATTCGATACGCTCTATGCCGAAGGACAACGGCGCTATGTGGAAAGCCTCAGCGCCTACGCCCGCCAGTTTTTGGGCAGGATGAGCAAACCCGAGGTGGATTTTGTGGACGGCATCTCGCCCGCTATCGCTATCGAGCAGAAGACCCTCAATTCCAATCCCCGCTCCACGGTGGGCACGGTGACCGAAATCTACGAGTATCTCAAATTGCTCTACGCCCGCATCGGCAGGATTTACTCGCCCGTCTCGGGACGGGAAGTGAAACGGCATTCGGTCAGCAACGTGGCCGATTTCGCCGCAGCGTTGCAGGAAGGCACCAGACTCTATATCCTCTCGCCGGTCCGTCTGGCCGAGGGCATGACGATGCAGGCCTACGGCGAATTGAAGATAAAAAGCGGTTTCAGCCGCCTGTACGTGGTGGACGAAAAGGACTCGTCCCGCTCGCGCATGTTGGGCATCGAGGAGGCGATGCAGGAAAAGAAGCTTCCCGATTCTCTCTATCTGCTGGTGGACCGCGTGGTGATCCGCAAGCCCGACGACGGCCCCGACGAAAACAACGAACTCTATTCGCGCCTGTTCGATTCGGTGCAGACCGCTTTCCACGAGGGCGACGGCAAGTGCTATATGGAAGTGACCGCGCCCGACGGACCTTCGCGCTTTCTGGAATTTTCGAACAAGCTCGAGGCCGACGGCATGAGCTTTGTCAAGCCCAGCGTCAATTTTTTCAGTTTCAACAATCCCTACGGCGCGTGCAAGACCTGCGAAGGCATAGGCACGGTGGTGGGGGTGAGCGAAGATTTAGTGATTCCCGACACCTCGCTCTCGGTCTACGACAACGCCGTGGCCGTGTGGCGGGGCGAGAAGATGAGCGAGTGGAAAAAGGATTTCATCCTCCATGCCGAACGGGAGGGTTTTCCCATTCACCGACCCTATAAGGAACTGACGCAGAAAGAAAAGGATATTCTCTGGAACGGCGGGAAATATGCCAAGGGCATACGCGACTGCTTCGCCTTTATCGAGAAGAACGCCTATAAGATACAGTACAGGGTGATGGCCTCGCGCTACAAGGGCAAGACCGTCTGCCCCGAATGCCACGGCTCGCGCCTGCGCCCCGACGCCGACTATGTGAAGGTGGGCGGCAAGTCGATTTCGGAACTGGTGGGTATGCAGGTGGACGCGCTCTACGATTTCTTCGAGAACCTGCACCTCACCGCCCACGACCGCGCCGTGGCCGAACGTATGCTCACCGAAATCCGTCACCGTCTGACCTACCTCAAAGATGTGGGGCTCTCGTACCTGAGCCTCGACCGCGCCTCGTCCTCCCTGTCGGGGGGTGAGAGCCAGCGCATCTATCTGGCCAACTCGTTGGGCAGCGCCCTGGTGGGCTCCCTCTACATCCTCGACGAACCCAGCATAGGGCTGCATTCGCGCGATACCGACCACCTTATCCATGTCATCCGCCAGTTGCGCGATCTGGGCAATACCGTGGTGGTTGTGGAACACGACGAGGCTATCATGCTGGCGGCCGACTATATCGTGGACGTGGGGCCCAAGGCGGGCAGGGAAGGAGGCGAGATTGTCTTTGCGGGTACGCCGCAGGAGATGATCGCGCGGGGCGATTCGCTCACCGCACGCTATCTGCGGGGCGAGATGCAGATACAGGTGCCCGACGGCCGCAGGGCGTGGACGCGGAGTCTGCGTCTGACGGGTGCCGTGCAGAACAATCTGAAAGATGTGACCGTGGATATTCCCTTGGGCGTGATGACGGTGGTGACGGGCGTGAGCGGGTCGGGCAAGACCTCCCTGATACGGCAATGCCTGTATCCGGCCCTGCAACGCGCCTTGGGCACCTATCAAGGCGGCGCTCCGCTCAAATACAGGAGTTTGGAGGGCGACATCAAGCAGATAGACAGCGTGGAGATTGTGGATCAGAATCCTATCGGAAAATCGAGCCGCTCCAATCCCGCCACCTATATCAAGGCCTTCGACGACATACGGGATCTGTTCGCCGCCCAACCCTTGGCCAAGAAGCGGCTCTACGCGCCCGGCTATTTCTCGTTCAACACCGAGGGCGGACGCTGCGAGGCCTGTCAGGGCGAGGGCACTATCAAGGTGGAGATGCAGTTCATGGCCGACCTGCACCTTACCTGCGAGCACTGCCACGGCAAGCGTTTCAAGGAGGAGGTGTTGGAGGTGAAGTATCTCGACAGGAGCATCGCCGATGTGTTGGAGATGACGGTGGACGAGGCGTTGGAGTTCTTTCCCGAAAACGCTCCCGAAGCGGCGGTGAAGCGGTTGCGTGCCAAATTGCAGGTGTTGCAGGATGTGGGGCTGGGCTATCTGCATCTGGGGCAGTCGTCGAACAGTCTCTCGGGCGGGGAGGCGCAGCGGGTAAAGCTGGCCTATTTTCTGTGTCGGGGCAATGCCGACGAGAAGGGACACGTTTTCTTTATCTTCGACGAGCCCACCACAGGTTTGCATTTTCATGACATCGCCAAATTGAAGGCGTCTTTCGACGCGCTTATCGCCCGGGGGCATACGGTGTTGGTGATAGAACATCATCTGGACGTGATCAAGAGCGCGGACTGGATTATCGAAATGGGGCCCGAGGGGGGCGACGCAGGGGGAAAACTGCTCTATGCCGGTACGCCCGAAGGGCTTTTGAAGGTAAAGGATTCCTATACCGCGAAGTATCTGCGCCCCAAGTTGGAGGAAAAGCCGAAGCCCGCCGC
>CAZEOJ010000093.1:0-2218 GCA_964513825.1 uncultured Bacteroidaceae bacterium | reverse complement strand
CCTATACCGCGAAGTATCTGCGCCCCAAGTTGGAGGAAAAGCCGAAGCCCGCCGCGGGGAAGGCCGTCGTATCGGGGAAGAAGTCTGCCGCCGTAGCGGGAAATACGAAGCCCGCCGCGAAGAAGGCCGCTGCATCGGAAAAGCCGAAGCCCGCCGCGAAGAAGTCTAAATTAATAAAAAATTCGAATGGAAAGTAACGTTTCCTTACGTGCCTATAATACGCTGGGGGTGGACTGCCGCTGCGCGCGGTATGCCGAAGTCTCCGACAGACGGGATTTGCAGGAACTGTACGAAGCGGGATTTTTGGGACCACGTGCCAAGATGCCCGTTTTCTTTTTGGGTGGCGGCAGCAACACGCTCTTTTTGGAGGATTTCGAGGGGCTGGTGGTGCGCCTGTGCGCCGACGGCGAGCAGGTCGTGAAGCAGGAGGACGGCAGGGTGCAGGTTCGTGTGGAAGCGGGGGTGGTTTGGGAAGACTTTGTGAAAAGAACGGTGGAACGCGGTTGGTGGGGATTGGAGAATCTTTCCGGCATTCCCGGCACGGTGGGCGGTGCGGTGGTGCAGAATATGGGCGCCTACGGAACCGAAATCTGCCAATGCATCGGCACGGTGGAGGTGTTTGATACGGAAAGCGGTGAATTTCTGTCGGTTCCCGTATCGGAATGCGCCTATTCCTACCGTCACAGCCGCTTCAAGAGACAGAGCCGCTATGTGGTGTGGGCGGTGGTGCTGCATCTGCGCACCGAGGCATCGCCCAACCTTTCCTATAAGGCGTTGAACGAGGCTTTTGCGGGGCGTGTGCCGACGCATCCGCAGCCTATCGCCGATTTTGTGGTGGCGCTGCGGGCGCAGAAATTGCCCGATGTCAAGCGTTTGGGCAGTGCGGGCAGTTTCTTCACCAATCCCGAGGTATCGGCGGAGACCTTCGCCGCCTTGCAGGAAAAATATCCCGATATGCCGGGGCATACCGTGGAGGGAGGCGTAAAGCTCTCGGCGGCGTGGCTCATCGACCGTTGCGGTTGGAAAGGCTACCGCTGCGGCGACGCGGGTGTCTACGAAAAGCAACCCTTGGTATTGGTGAACGCGGGGCAGGCTTCGGGCGGCGGAATCTGGGAATTGGCGCGGCATATCCGCGAGAGCGTGTACGATAAATTCGGGGTGGACATAGAGCCGGAGGTCTGCGTGGTGCGGGCGCACGGTATGCAGACGCAGGTTTCCGACCCCGAGGAGGCCGCCTATCGCGAGGTGCTCGAGAAGATGTTCCGCTCTCTGCCCATGTTCCAGCGGGTGGGGGCGGCGGCCTACAAACCCGATCTGAACAATACGGTGCGTCTGATGAAGGCGTTGGGCGAGCCGTATACGAAATTCAGGAGCGTGCACGTGGCCGGTACCAACGGCAAGGGCTCCTGCTCGCACATGTTGGCTTCCGTCCTTATGGCGGCGGGCTATAAGACAGGACTTTATACCTCGCCGCATCTGCGCGATTTCCGCGAGCGGATCAAGATAAACGGCGAGATGATACCCCGCGCGGAGGTGGTGGAGTTCTACCGCACGCACGAAGATTTGTTTACCCGCGAGCGCACCTCGTTTTTCGAGATGACGGTGGCGATGGCTTTCGACTATTTCGCCCGTCAGCAGGTGGATGTCGCGGTTATCGAAGTGGGCATGGGCGGCCGTCTCGACTCGACCAACGTCATCACACCTCTGTTGAGCCTGATAACCAACATCAGTCCCGACCACATGCAGTTCTTGGGCGACACCTTGCCCGCGATTGCGGGCGAGAAGGCGGGCATCATCAAGGCGGGCGTGCCGGTGGTGATAGGCGAGAGCCAGGAAGAGGTGCGGGAGGTGTTCGAGCGCAAGGCCGCCGAATGCGGCGCGCCGCTGTGCTACGCCGACCGTGTCTTTTCGTTGCGGAATGTAGAAAACGGGGGCACCGCCTTCACTTTCGACGCATATAAGAATGGTGCGCTTTACGGCACGGGCTGGCGTTGCGATCTGGCGGGCGGCACCTACGAGGGCAAAAACGTGGTGAGCGTGCTCGCCGCCGTGGATTCGCTCCGCAAGACGTTTGAAATTTCGGACGCGGCCTTGGAGGAGGGGCTGGCGCGGGCCGCTGAAAGCACAGGACTGGCGGGGCGTTGGCAAAGATTGGCATCCGCGCCGCTCACCTATTGCGATACGGGACATAACGAGGGCGGCATCCGTCTGGTATTGG
>CAZEOJ010000092.1:0-5824 GCA_964513825.1 uncultured Bacteroidaceae bacterium | reverse complement strand
CCCGCCGCGAGAAACTCAGGCAGAGCCTGAAAGGCGGCATCGTTCTGTTTCCCGGAAATCCGGAGGTTCCCTGCAACTATGCAGGTAATACCTATCCTTTCCGTCAAGACAGCAATTTCTTGTACTTCTTCGGTTTGCAGAAGCCGGATATGTATGGGGTAATCGACTTGGACGCCGACAAGGACTTTCTTTATGCCGACGACCTTACCATGGACGACATCATTTGGATGGGGCATCTTCCCTCTGTGTCGGAAATGGCGGCCGAAGCGGGGATTTCCCACACCGCGCCCGTGAGTGAACTCAAAAACCTCTTGCATCAGGCCGTTCTGAGCCGCCGCAAGATTCATTTCGTGGCACCTTATAATATGCAGGTGGCGCAGCAGATGTCCGAATGGATGTCGGTTCCCGTGGCCAAGCTCAAGGAAAGCCAGTCGGTGGAGCTTATCAAGGCCATTGCCGAACAGCGTTCCGTAAAGGGCAAGGAAGAACTGGCGGAAATCGAGATTGCGATGGATATCGCCTACAAGATGCATACCACCGCCATGCGCATGTGCAAGCCCGGCACGCACGAATATCAGGTTTGTGGCACGATGGAGGGCATCGCCTTGCAGCACCACGGCTCCATGTCGTTCGCGCCCATCGTTTCGATGAACGGGCAGACCCTCCACAACCACAATCACGGCAACCTGCTTAAAGAAGGCCGCATGATGGTGGCCGATGTGGGCGCCGAAGCGCACAGCAACTACTGCTCCGACATCACGCGCACCACGCCCGTGGGAGGCAAGTTCAACACCCGGCAGAAAGAAATCTACGAGATTGTGCTCAAAGCCAATACGAGCGTCATCGAAACGCTTAAACCCGGCTTGCCCTACCGCGACTACCATATCGCCGCCTGCAAGATTATCGCGCAAGGCCTCAAAGATTTGGGGTTGATGAAAGGCGATGTGGAGCAGGCTGTGCGCGAAGGCGCCCACGCCATGTTCATGCCGCACGGTTTGGGGCATATGATGGGGCTGGACGTGCACGATATGGAAAACATGGGCGAGAACCTGTTCGGTTACGACGACGAGATAAGGCGTTCCGACCAGTTCGGGCTTTCGTACCTGCGCTTGGGTCGCCGTCTGCAACCCGGTTTCGTGCTTACGGTGGAACCCGGCATCTATTTTATTCCCGCGCTCATCGACCTGTGGAGGAGCAAGGACAAGTTTACCCAATACATCAACTACGACAAGGTGGAAGCCTACAAGGACTTCGGCGGCATCCGCATCGAAGACGATGTGCTGATAACTGAAAAGGCCTGCAAGGTGTTGGGTCAGCCTATCCCCAAGACGGTGGCGGAGGTGGAGGAAGAAGCCGCGAACGTTTAAATCCCGATTAGAATTTGTAGCGCACGCCGATAGCGATACCGCCGGCGTACAGACCGCCGGCATAGTAGCCGACACCGCCTTTGCCGAAATGCGGACCGAAAGCGGGACGCCATTCTACCGAAAGCTGGAGCGGGAACCAGAAGTTGTATTCCACACCTACGCGACCGGCCACACCTACGAAAGCGTAGTTGTAGGAGGCAGGCCACCAAAAGCCGACGGCACCGCCCACACCGAGCGACCAGTTCCATTCACCTTTGTTATTCCAAGGAATCTTGGTGCTGAAAGGGTTGATCCAGTCGTAGGTGACGGCACCTTCGATACCGGCAAAACCGGGAAGACCGGCGTCAACCGACAACATGTTGTTGCCCAAAGAGTGTTGATAGGAAACTTCAACACCGTAACCGAGGCGCACACCCACGGCGCGAGGCTGGGCGATAGCGCTTGCCATGCCTAACACAAAGAGAAAGGCGGCAACGACTAAACTTTTCTTCATCTTCTTATTTATTTAATATTGTTATATCTCAGTCAAAAAACGTGCAAAGGTATAACATTCTTCTTATCTTTGCCAAATAAAAAAAAACACAACATACCATGTACGGAAAATTTCAGCAATTCCTGCAAGAGGAATTAAAAGGAATCCGTGAAGCCGGACTCTACAAAGAAGAACGCGTCATCATCACCCCCCAAAAAGCCGACATCAAGGTGGAGGGCGGACAAGAAGTGCTTAACTTCTGCGCCAACAATTATCTGGGTCTTTCCAACAATCCCAAACTGATTGCCGCCGCCAAGAAAGCCCTCGACGAGAGAGGCTACGGCATGAGTTCGGTGCGCTTTATCTGCGGTACCCAAGACCTGCACAAGAAGCTCGAACGCAAAATCGCTGAATTTTTCGGCACCGAAGACGCCATTCTCTATGCCGCTTGTTTCGATGCCAACGGCGGGGTTTTCGAACCGCTCCTGAACGAACAGGACGCCATTATCTCCGATGCCCTCAACCATGCCTCCATTATCGACGGCGTGCGTCTTTGCAAGGCCAAACGCTACCGTTACGCCAACGGCGACATGACCGAACTCGAAAACTGCCTCAAAGAAGCGCAGGCACAGCGTTTCCGCATCATCGTCACCGACGGTGTGTTCTCGATGGACGGCAATGTGGCGCCTCTCGACAAAATCCTGCCTTTGGCCGAAAAATACAACGCTATGGTGATGGTCGACGAAAGCCACTCGGCGGGTGTGGTAGGCAAAACGGGTCGTGGCGTTACCGAACAGTATAACTGCCGCGGCAAGGTGGACATCATCACCGGCACGCTCGGCAAGGCGTTCGGCGGTGCGGTGGGCGGATTCACCACCGGCCACAAGGAAATCATCGACATGCTGCGCCAGCGTTCGCGTCCCTACCTGTTCTCCAACTCCATTCCTCCTATGGTGGCGGCCGCGGCCATTCAGATGTTCGACATGATGAGCGAGACCAACGAACTGCAAGACAAATTGCACGCCAATACCGAATATTTCGTCAAGAAGATGACCGAGGCCGGTTTCGACATCAAGCCCACGCAGAGCGCCATTTGCGCGGTGATGCTCTACGATGCCAAACTGAGTCAGGAATTTGCCGCCAAATTGCAGAAAGAGGGCATTTATGTGACGGGCTTCTACTATCCCGTGGTGCCCAAAGACCAAGCGCGTATCCGCGTGCAGCTTTCGGCCGGTCACGAGAAAGAACACCTTGACAAATGTATCGCCGCCTTCACCAAGATCGGCAAGGAACTCGGCGTACTTAAATAGTGAGATGAAGACAATTAAAGAAGGGGTCGGATTTTCGGCCGAAACCATGATAAGCGGGCAGGACCTGGCCACGGCGCACGGGTCCGGCTCGCTTCCCGTTTACGCCACTCCCGCGATGGTGGCTTTTATGGAGAACACCGCCTGCAAGTTGCTGGAACCTTATTTACAGGAGGGCGAGACCACGGTGGGCATTGCTATCGACGTCAAGCATATCAAGGCCAATCTGACGGGGATGAAACTCTATTGCCAGGCCGCCTTGGTTGCGGTGGAGGGGCGTAAGTATGTGTTTGACATCGAGGTATGCGATGCGCTTTCGACGGTGGGTACCGCCCGCCATGAGAGGTTTTTGGTGCTCTCCGATCCTTTTTTGAAGAAAGCGAAGGAAAACAAAGTTAATTGCGATAAGTGATGGCGACCTATATAGCGAAGACATTGCAGGGTTTGGAGCCTGTTTTGGCAAAGGAACTCAAGGAATTGGGCGCCACCGATGTAAAGGAGACGGGCAACAGGGCCGTGTCGTTCGAGGCCACGCAGAGGGTTCTGTACAGCATCAACTACCAGTGCCGCACGGCTTTGCGTATCTTAAAGACCATCAAGTCGTTCGATATAAAGACGCAAGACGACCTCTACGAAGAGGTGCTGGGCGTGGCATGGGAGAAGATTTTTCCTGTGGATGCCCTTATGACCCTCACCGCCAACTGTATAGATTCTGTCTTTACGCATTCGCGTTTTGCCGCCCAGCGGGTCAAGGATGCGATTGTGGACCGTTTCCGCCGTGTGCTCGGGCAGCGTCCCGACATCGATAACGAATACTATACCATTCGGATAGAGATATTTATGCGGCAGAACCACTGCGAGGTGTCGCTCGATGCGTCGGGTCTGTCGCTGCACAACCGGGGCTACCGCAAGCCCAACACCGACGCTTTCAACGAGGTATTGGCCTCGGCCCTGCTCAAGATGAGCGACTGGAAACCCGGTCAGAACCTGCTGTTGCCCATGTGCGGCGACGGTCTGTTGCCTATGGAGGCGGCCATGCAGGCCTGTTCGATGCCGGCGGGCTATTTCCGCAAGGGCTATTCGTTTCAGTATTGGAACGACTACGATGCCAATCTGTGGAAAGAGGTGAAGCGCAAGGCCAACGAGGAGATGCACGACCCGGAGGGCGAGATTTATGCGTTCAACGCCGACAAGGGAGAGGTGGAGAAGGTGGAAAGTTTCTTGAAGCGGGTGCGTATGCACCACGATGTCAATTTGGAGGTCTTCGACTTTATGAAGGGAGGAAAACCTGATTTTGTGGAGGATATGAAAGATTGGACGGCGGTGATACGGATGCCCTTTTTCGGTGAGATGCAGACTTTCGAGGCGGAGGATTTCTGCACGCAGATAGGCAATGTGCTCAAAAGGGAGTACACGGGTGCGCGGGCATGGGTGTACAGCACCGATATAGAGGCGGTGAAGTTTGTAGGCCTGAAACCCAAAATCAAGCACAATCTGGCGGAGGTGGGGCGCGAAGCCCGCTTTTGCGGTTACGATATTGTTTAGTAAATTCGCAAACTTTGAAAAACACAGAAAAATGAAGAAAATAGCTTTTATCGCGGGTCTGCTCATGACGGCATCGCTCGCTTTCGCCCAACAGATTCCCTCGGTCAAGGTGCAGGATCTGAACGGCAAACAGGTCAATACCGCCGATTTCAGCAACGACGGCAAGCCCATGATCATCAACTTCTGGGCTACGTGGTGCAAGCCTTGTCTCAAAGAAATGGCCGCTATCAGCGATAAGTATCTCGATTGGGTGGACGAAACGGGCGTGAAGATGTTTGCCGTCTCGATTGACGACTCGCGTTCGTCGGCCAGCGTAAAGACTATGGCCAATGCCCGTGCCTGGGACTTTGATGTATATCTGGACGTGAACGGCGATTTCAAACGCGCCATGAACGTGGCCAACCCGCCGCACGTATTTGTTTTGGACGGCGAGGGCAATGTGGTTTTCCAGCACAACGGTTATAGCGACGGCAGCGAGGAAGAGCTTATCGAAGTGGTGCGCAAACTCAACGCCGGCGAAAAAATCACCGGTCAGTGAACGTTATACAACGCTATTTGGGGCGCCAAAGAGCGTAAGCAACAGCGTGCGGCGCGCAAAGCCGAATGAGCCGGGGCACAAGAGGCGTCGGCCGAAACCAAGATTTTAAAAGGATGAAGATAAAAAGACTGCTTTCGATAGCGGGAGCGGCGGCCGTCCTGTCGGCCTTTTTGCCTGCTTTCGCCCAACAGAGCAAGTTCGAGGAGGTGATGAGCCGGGGTGTGCTTTCGGGCAATGTGCAGTTGGACGCGCAGATGTATTTTAAGGACTCTGCCATCGGTTCTCCCGAAGTTCCCGAACAGTTCCGCAGCAACAGTTTCGCCTATCTGCAATATACCAACGGTAAATTCTCGTTGGGGGCCCGTTTTGAGGGATATTTCAAGCCTATGTTGGGCTATGATGCCCGTTTGGACGGGTGGGGCGTGCCGTATTATTTCGCGCGGTTCAGCGGTGATATCGTGGACTTTACCGCCGGTAGCTTCTATGAGCAATTCGGTTCGGGTATGGTGTTGAGAGCCTACCAAGACTGGAATCTCGGCCTCGACAATGCCATCACGGGCGCGAGGGCCATCATCACCCCCACCGCCGGTATCAC
>CAZEOJ010000091.1:0-5846 GCA_964513825.1 uncultured Bacteroidaceae bacterium | reverse complement strand
CTGTGTTTCATCGGTAGGCATTGAACCACCGCGAAGATACACCCTTTATCCGTACGTAATTGTTAATAAATGTTAAAAATAACGGGAAATATGTTAAAAATTTTAAGATAATAGGCCGCCCCTAAAAAAAAGGGCGTCGAAGAATTCCGACGCCCTTTTTTTATACAAACATTCCCTCTATCTCACCACCACACGCTGCACGGCGGTACCGCGGGCGTTGGTCAGACGTACAAAGTAAATGCCGCTTTCATTCAGACGGAACTCACTCTTGCCAGGCACAAGATCCGCACGGCGAACCATCACGCCACCCACCGTAAAGATTTCCATGCGGGCGCTTTCGGCCACTTCCACATAGAACACATCCGCGGTAGGATTCGGATAGAGACGGAACGCAAGCCCGGCCGCGTCCTCGTTGGCGGTAGACTTCTTCACCTCAAAGCTCTCGATGGTAGCCCACTTTTCGCCGTCCTCGCAAAGCGAAGCCACGGCCCAGCGGTAAGTACCCGCTTCAAGATTCTTGAGTTCATGCGTCTTGGCGGTCAAAGTATCGTCGTAAATCGTGGTCGCGCCAAAGAGAACCTCCACGTGATACTGTTCGGCCTCGCCTTCCCAGCTCAGGGTAACATTCTTATCCGCCACCGTAGCCTTCAGGTTCGTGGGCGCCTCGCATTCGTCCGGAGCCACACCGCCGGCAATGACAAAGCTCTCGCCGGTAGCCCGCTGTTCGCCATCCTCGCACACCGAAGCCACGGCCCAGCTGTAAGTACCCGCTTCAAGATTGGTGAGAGAATGCGTCTTGGCGGTCAAGGTCTCATCGTAAACCGTGGTCTCGCCAAGGAGAACCACCACGTGGTATTGTTCGGCCTCGCCTTCCCAGCCCAGGGTAACATTCTTATCCGCCACCGTAGCCTTCAGATTCGTGGGCGCCTCGCAGGGATTCACCGGAATCTCTTCCGCCGTAGCCGTCACCGAGATGGTTTGGGTGAGTGCGCCGCAGGCAAGCGTAATCTCTACCGCATCCGAAGCCACCGCACCATTGAATGTAACGGTCAGTTCGGCACCGTTCGCGCTCATCACGGCCTCCTTAGTCAACATGGCGGGAGAAACCGTAAAGTTGCCCTCGGGGCAGGTCACGGTGACGTCAGCGGCAAGATGGCGACCCGACACGGTCACAATCCCGTTCACCGGCGTACCCTGTACCGTATTCATCGACAGGGTATTGGAAGATACATTAAGGACAGGTTCCTCCGTATCCTCCTCAATCTTGATATTGTCGAGGAAGAAACGGCTCTTGCCTGCCGTACCGTTGGAAGCGATGCGGATGGTCGTGGCGGCGGTGGCGGTGAAAGCCCTTTCAAAGCTCAGCATTTCGGTGGGCTCGTTGCCGGTTCCCACATCTTCGCCGTTCACCAAGCCGGAAATCACATAATCCTCTCCGTCAATCGTCACGGTGAGTTTTCTGGAATCCTTGTACCAGGCCTGGGCATCGAACGAAAGCACGTATTGTTTGCCTGCGGTCAAGGCGATGGCCGGGGTCTGCAAGTAACCGTTCTTGCTGCCCGTTCCCACTTTGGCGATACCGGGCACCTGCATATAGACGGCGTCTCCACTCCAACCGGGCACGCGGGTGTAGTCGTCGAGTTGGGCTTTGAGGTCACCGTTGCCTGCGCCCGTAAGCCCGTCAAAGGGTTCAAAGAACATAATGCCCTCGGGAAGCGGCTCGGGAAGGTTGATCGTATAGGTCTTGCTGGCCCTGCCGGTATCCATCCCTGCCTTGACGGCAAAGGCACGGAACATATACGTGCCGCTGGTTTCCAGTTTGATGGCCTCGGTATAGAGCACATAGGCGGCATTGTTCAAAGAGTAGAAAATGCTCGCCCCTTCGGTGGCGCTCTCAATCGTCACATCGATGGGCTTGATGGACGTAGCGGCCGCGGGTGTGAATACGGGCGCCGCCACATCGGGCAGGTTGATGGTGAAGGCACGACGCGCCGTTTTGGCGGGACTCAAAGCCGCACCCGTCTTATCCACCAATTCCACAATCACGGTGTCCTTGCCGGAACGCTCGAACTTCTGATAGAAGAACGTATCGGTGGTGGTGCCGGTAATCGGCGCGCTCAGGTTGGTGCCTCGGATCGTGTATTTTATGGAACCCTCGGCATCCTCGCCCGTACCCAGCACAAAGTTGGCCACCTTGCAGGTAACCATCACCGAATCGCGCGTAAACTCGCCGGAGGCGGGTTTGTCGATGCTTATCGACGGCGTGCCGGCCGCATGGACGGCGAAATAGTCGCCGACAGGTTCCGCCACATTGCCCTCGCCGCAAAGCGCCGTAATGGAAAAGGTGTATTCACCTTCCGCAACATTCTCCAAGTCGTAGGTAAGCGTCTCGGGGTTCTTCACCGTATCCCGCTTCACAAGCGTTTTGGCCGCATCGTCGGCAAGCACCTCGATGATGTAGCCTATGGCCGGTTTATGTTCCACCTCCCAGCTGAAGTGAACCGTGGAACCCTCAACCTCATAGGAAGCCGTTTCCACATCCTCACATACAGGCACTTCCTGCATATCGGCCCAGTTGCGGGCCGCGATGCGCGCCGTGCCGGCATTATCCATACCCAAAAGACCCGTCACATTCCACAGTCCTGCGGGGGTTTCCTCATCCACATAATCGACATCGTCGAAAGATGTGTAGAACGTAAGTTCCTCCTCTCCCTGATAGAGCGTGAGGTTACGATTATCTGTGGTGAAAGCTCCCTGCGCAAAGGTCACCTTTTCCACGCAGACCAAGGCGTGTTGCAAGGTGGCGATATTCGCGTTGATATAGGCAGCCGTAAGCGTATCCACATAGAGGACGTGGTTGTGTTCCACCGCCGTTAATTTCGTAACGGGCGTGAACCTGCGCAGACCACCCGTGACAATGCCCACCGTTCCGGCCACATTCTCCAACACATCGCCCACTTGAATGTCTGCATAACCGTTCGAGGCGTTATAGAGCAACATCGAAGCCCCGTTCTCCTTGTCTATATCCTGCACCCAGATACGGTTGTTGCTTTTGTCCTTTTGCGTCACCACCATCTTGCCGCGCACCAGCACATCATCGTCCTTAGCCCTGCCATACAGCGCCTTGAGGTTGGCCAGCGCATCTTTGAGCGTAGCCGTCACGTTAAGCGTGGCGGTAAGGCTGCCGCACGTGGCCGTAATCTTGGCCGTGGCCGTGGCGGTGGCGTCGGCTCCGTTGTAGGTAACGGTGATTTCCGCGCCGCCGGTGGCCTGCGCCGCCTCGCCTGTAACGCTGGGCGTTACGGTAAAATTACTGTTATCGGAGGTGAAGCTTATCGGCGTGTTTGCAGGAAGCGCCCAGCCGGACACCTTCACCGTGCGCGAAACGGCATCACCCCTATAAGTGTCCATGCCCAGACTCGTAGGTGCGAAAGTGATGCTGGGGTTCTTCACCACAACGTTGCAGTGCGCATAGTTACTGCCATCAAAGCCGACCACGACCGTATCGTTGCCCGAGCCTTCGGCATTGAGTCTCACCTCCACCATATAGAGGTCGATATGATATTTACCGTCTGCCAGACCGGAGATGGAGAAAGGAGAGGCTTGGGTATAGACGGTTTTGATGACAGGCTCGTTAAGCTGAGCGGTGGCGTTGTGTTTCTTCACGGTCGCCTTCACCAAGTGGCTCGCATCCAAGGTAAAGTCTTCGAGGGTGAAGGCAACGGTAACATCGCCCGTAAAAGTCGCGTTGTCTTCGGGCGCGGTGAGTTCAATCGTAGGATCGGTAACGGCAAGGGTTTTGAAACTGCCTTCCACAGCTTCGCTTTCCAAATCGTCATCACACAAAGAAACAATCGAATAGGTATAGTTCGTTTCGGAAGAGAGTTCGTCATCCCATTCCACATACGTAGTGGTTACCGTTTTCGATTTCTCGTAACTGTCGGGGCCGCTCACGCTTACCTTATAGCCGTTGGCAGGCGCCGCGTCGGGCGCGTTCCACCGGATGGTGACGGAGTTCTCGGTGGGGGTGGCCGATCCGTCGCTCAGCAACGTCACTGGGTCGCAGGTGACGGGTTCTTCCGGCACTTGTTTTTTGTAGAAGTAGATATTTAGGTATTGAGGGGTTGTGTATAATCTGAAACCGGAAGTACTGTAACAACGCATATAACGGGCAGATGCCCCATCCTTTTCAGGTTGAACCATAGTGGCGACCCCTGTGTTCGCATCAATGGTTACGGAAAAATAGAATGGGTCAGCGGCAGAAGGCGAATTGTTACCCGTCGTTGATGTCAGATAGGAGAGATCATTCAAGTTGTCATTAAAGGCATATCCTCCTTCCGCATTTTTCTCAATCGTAAACTCACAGGGCATTGTTTCATTTTTCGCTGTAGCTATGGTCGGGTCGGTTATCGTTTCATCGGCAACCGTCACTTCCTCCGCATACCTGCTGCCAGTTTTCGTAGCTTGAAAAGCGCCCATGGCATACCCATTCTCAGCCACTATCAACACCACATTACCGGCTTTCAAGGTGGATGCATCTTTCACCAGTTTGTATAGCACCGGCTCTTTCACCGAAAGGTTCACCGTAACCGTTTCCGTTATATCTCCCGACGTGAGGGTGATGATATCGGAATACTCACCCAAGGAAAGATTGGAGGTGGTGAGCGTAAGCTCAAAGGCGGTCGTTTCTTTGGGTACCGCGCTGGGGCTTACCGAAATCACGGCATTCTGTCCCGCCGTGGCCGAAGCCACCGAAACCGTCACATCATTTTCAAGGTTTCCCGCAGTAAAAGACAATTTCTCATTAAGATTGTCCGTAGGATGAATTCTATAGCTTACCTCCGGTTTTTCCTTATTGATAAACGGCTCGTCGGATGCTTGCTTTTTGTAGAGGTAAACATTTTTGTAGAAAGTACCGGTAAGACTTGTATACGATCTGAAGTCCAGGCCCATATAATAGAAACGTACATAGCGACTCTGTGTGGACTCATATATAGTAGCCACACCGTCATTTGCAACGCTTACACTGAAATACCAAGCATCGGCAGTGGAAGGTAAATTATTAGAACCATCCATCCCTATATACAAGGCATTCAACTTATCATAGAAAGAATAATTCCCATCCGCATTTTTCGCAAGCGTAAACTCACAAGCCTCTGCCTTGTTTGCCTCTGTAGCTATCGTCGGGCTTATCGTATTGCCGGTAACCGCCACTTCCACTCCCTGCCTATTGTTCGCAGCAGTGAATGAAGCCGCCATAGCATAATATTTAGAAGCATTACTGTTCGGACCTACTAGCAACACCACATCACCGGCTTTCAAGGTAGAGGCATCGGTTACCAAGGTATAGGCGTTGTCTTGCGCCCGGAGCAAGCCGCCCCCCAAGGCCAAGAACAACGCGGGTATCAGGACATATCCCAATAACCGCCAAAGAAGTCTCGCGTTTTTCATGTTTTCCTGTATTGGTTAGTATTTTTATGTTGTTTAACATTTATTCCTTTCAAGAAAACCAACCTTCCATTCCATCCAAACCACGTTCCACGCCTCTCCGCACCGCTTTTTTCAAGCCCCTTTCACAATCCACATCTCAAATTTATAAATTTTTCCGAATATCACCAACCTCCACCAAAAAAAATCCACTTTCACATCCCTCTCTTTAATTAATAAAATTTTCAGAACAAAACAAGCATCCACCAAAAAATAATTGTTACTTTAGAATAAATTACGACCGTCTGAAGTATGAAAAATACGGAAATCGAAATATCTTTGCGGGAAGCCGGGGCAACTTGGTGACAACCGAGGAACAGACCATGAAAAACGAAAGTCCATCCTATAACATCGCCGTG
>CAZEOJ010000090.1:0-6103 GCA_964513825.1 uncultured Bacteroidaceae bacterium | reverse complement strand
GAAAAGGGCTTTGATTTTATCCTAAATTCGCGCATCATGCCTTAATGGGAAACCAAGGCGAAACACGAAGCGATGGCGAGAATTTTGGCGATAGACTATGGCAGGAAGCGCTGCGGGGTGGCCGTTACGGACCCCCTGCGCATTATCGCCACGGCCCTGGCCACGGTGCCGGCGGCCGCCCTGTGGGATTTTCTGAAAGACTATTTCGCCAAAGAGGACGTGGATTGCGTGGTGGTGGGCGAGCCCCGGCAGATGGACAACACGCCCTCGGAGAGCGAGCGCTATATCACACCCTTCGTCAACCGTTTCCGTAAAGCCTATCCTAACCTGCCTTTGGTGCGGGTGGACGAACGTTTCACCTCCAAAATCGCCCATCAGAGCATGATCGACATGGGGCTGCGCAAGAAACAGCGCCAGGACAAGGCGTTGGTGGACACGATGAGCGCGGTGCTTATCTTGCAGACCTACATGCAGATGTTGGATAACGAAAAACATGGAATATGATTCGACCCATTGTAGCCTACGGTGATACCGTGCTTCGCCGTCAAACCGAAACGATAGGTCCCGATTATCCCGACCTCAAACAGCTTGTGGAGGATATGTTCGAAACTATGGAACATGCCAACGGGGTGGGGCTTGCCGCGCCGCAGATAGGCCTCTCCATAAAGTTGATTGTGGTGGACGCCACGCCGTTTGCCGAGGAGGAACCCAAGTGCGCCGACTTCAAGAAGGCCTTGATGAATCCCGAAATCTACGCCACCGACGGCGAGGCGTGGGCGTTTGAGGAGGGTTGCCTGAGTTTTCCCGGTCTGCACGAGGATGTGATGCGTCCCGCGAGGGTGCATATCCGCTATCAGGATATAGACGGCACGCCGCACGACGAGGTGTACGACGGCTATGTGGCCCGCGTGCTGCAACACGAATGCGATCATCTGAACGGAAAGACTTTTGTGGATCATCTGAGCCCGCTGCGCAAGACTTTTCTCCGCAGAAAATTAGACAACATCACCAAAGGGGCGGTGAGTGTGGACTACAAGATGCGTTTCCCCAATCTCAAACACAGGTAAGCGAGTATGAAAGCCAACATTTCTAAAAATCTCCTGCGTGCGTTCTGCTTGTCGCTGGGCCTTTGGGCGGGTGCGGCAGGGAGTGTCCGCGCGCAGAATACGGCGGTGTACGACCAGCCCGGACGCGATTTCCGGATGGGCGTGACGCTCTATCAGGACGGCAGGTATTCGGCGGCCAAACGTGCTTTCGGGCAGACCGAGCGCAGGTTGTCGGGCTTGGACGAGGACGATGCCTATATGCGTGAGGAGTGTATGTATTACAAGGCGATGTGTGATGTGCTGCTCTTTCACAAAAACGGAGCATCGGCCTTGCGCGACTTTGTGCAGACCTATCCCGAGAGCAACCGCGTGAACGAGGCCTATATGCAGCTGGCCGATTTCGAATACAACTACGCGCGCTATCAGTCGGCCTACGGCTATTATCAGCAGGTGGATCCCGACGAGCTGGACACGAGGAACGAGGCGCGGAGCCGTTACTACTTCCGCACGGGCTATGCGGCCTTCATGACGAAAAAATACGACGACGCCAAGCTGTATTTCTCGCGTCTCATCGACCAGAACACGCGCTATACGGTGTTCGCCACCTACTACTACGCGTATATCCTCTACTCGCAGGGCTACTATCAGACCGCGTTGGACAACTTCGAGAAAATCGAAAACGATCCGTCACTTTCCTCTATCATTCCGCTCTATATGCTGCAATGCCGCCATATGTTGGGCGAGAACGAGAAGGTGTTGGAGGACGGCCCGGCCTTGATGCAGACGGCCAGCGAGAAGCGCAAGGCCGAGATAGGGCGTCTGCTGGGCGAGGCCTACTATATGCAGGGCGACTATCAGCGGGCCATTCCCTATATGAACGCCTTTTATAAGAATTCGGCCACCTTGCCCGATGTGGAGGGTTGTTATATCTTGGGCTATTGCTACTATCAGATAGGCTACTACGATTCGGCGGCGGTGTTCTTGCAGAAAGTCCTTCCGCTGGATCCCGAACCCAAGCTCAAACAGGCCGCCCTCTATCATCTGGCGTATTGCTATCTGCAACAGGGCAGGAAGAAGTTTGCGATGGACGCTTTCGCGCAGGCTTCCAAGATAGAGGATGCCAATGAGGTGATGGCCGAGGATGCGGCCTATTATCATGCGCAGTTGCTGTATGATTTGGGTGTGAATGCCTATCCGTCTTCGGTATCGGTGTTCGAGAACTTTTTGGAGCGCTACCCGAATTCGGCCTACCGGCAGCGGGTCTACGGCTATCTGGTAAATCTCTACATGACCACCAAAGACTACGACCACGCTTTGGCCTCTATCGCCAAGATTCCGAATCCGAGCGTGGAGATTCTCCGTGCCGAACAGCGTCTGTTGTTCAACAAGGGTGTGGAAGCCTATCTGCGCAGGGCCTACGGCACGGCCTTGGACTATTTTGAGAAAGCGGCGAAGGCCGACCGCGACGATGCGCTTACCGCGCGTGCCACCTATTGGCAGGGCGAGTGCTGTTATGCGGGCGGGCAGTATGCCAAGGCGGCCGAATTCTATCAGAAATTCCTGGCGGCCTCGGTGTCGAAGACGCTTCCCGAATATCCCAACGCTTTGTTTTCTATGGGATATGCGGCTATGGAAATGGTGAACTATCCGTTGGCCCTGCGCTATTGGAAAGAATTTTTGGCTTTGCCGGCCGCGCGGGTGGCGGGCGAGCCGGGCTGGGTGGCCGACGCTTACGTGCGTCAGGGCGATTGCCTCTACATGCAGGAGGAATACGGGCCGGCGGTGGATTCGTACCGCACGGCGGTGGAGAAAGGCTACGTGCCGCAGGATTACGCTTTGTTGCAGACCGCGCTGTGCTACGGCGCTATGGGGCAGTACGCCCAAAAAGCCGAAACCTTGTCGGCCCTGGAACGGAACTTTCCGCAATCCGCCTACAAGGGCAAGATATGGCAGGAGTTGGCCGGCACCTACCTCACTATGGACGACAGCGAAAAGGCGTTGCAATACTATCGCAAACTGCGTGACTTGCAGCCCGGCTCGCCCGCCGCGTTGTTGGCGCAGACCCGCATGGGCTTGATTTATTTCAATCAGGGCAACAACAACGAGGCGCTCAACTGCTTCAAGGCGGTGGCGCAGGCGAGCCCGTCCACCGAAGAAGGGCGGCAGGCTTTGGCCAGCATCCGCAACATCTATATGAGCATGAATCAGATAGATCGCTACTTCGCCTATGTGAAGCAGCTGCCGCATATCAAGATAGAGGAAAGCGAGCAGGATTCGCTCACCTATCTCGCCGCCGAGAATTTTTATTTAGACGGCGATTGCGCGCAGGCGTTGAGCGGCTTCAAGAAGTATCTGGACGCTTATCCCGAGGGTATCTTTATGGTGGATGCCTGGCTGAGTGTGGCCGAATGCAGCGAGAAGACGGGCGATGTGGAGAACCTGAAGCGGGCGCTTGCCAAACTCTCGCAGTTGAAGATAGAGCAGGCCGAGCCTTCGGCGCGGAAGTTGGCCGACATATATTATAAGGAGAAAGACTACAAGCCGGCTTTGGGCTACTACACCCGTCTGGATGAATTGGCCTCCACCGATGCGGACAAGTTGGCGGCCAAGGTAGGCAGGATGCGTTGCTATCGGGCGTTGGGAAAGAGCAAGGAGTTGATTGCGGCGGCGCTGGATGTGTTGCGGGTGGACGGATTGAGCGAGGAGGAGAGCGACGAGGCGCGTTATTTCATCGCGCAGGCGGCGCCGGCGGTGGGAGAGAAGGAGCTTTCCATGCAGCAATACGAGATTCTGGCCAAGTCGAAGAACCCCGACTATGCGTCCGAAGCCTGCTATGCCATTTTGGAACAGCGCTACAAGGGTGGTTTCTACGACGAGGCCGAACGTTTGATTTACGAATATCTCAACGGGGGCGCGCTCAACGACTACTATCTGGCGAAGGTGTATCTGTTGTGGGCCGACATCTATTATCAGCGGGGCAATGTGCTCCAAGCCAAGCAGACCTTGCAGAGTATAGCCGACAATTACCAAGGCGAGGATCTGCGTCAGATTGCCCTTGATAAATTGGAAATGATCCGTCAGAAGGAAGCCGAGGAATTGCGGGAGGAAGAGGAATTGCGCGAAGAACGCTACTCCGACCAAGGCGAACTGGTGCTTCCCTCCATGTAAAACGATAAAAGACAATCCGTACAGATGAAGATATACAGAAATTTGGCGTGCGTGATTTTGGCGGGACTGGCCGCAGTCCCGCAGTTGCAGGCGCAGGCCGACGGTGTGCAGACGGTGCGGGAAAAGAAAGACTACAACGAAAAGGTGTTGGTCACCGCGCCCTATCAGCCCAATTTGGGGAACGTGAACAAACCGGTGTTCCGGCCCTCTTTCTCGGACACGACGATACAGCCCGCCTTGGTGGATTACCAAATCAATTCCCGTCCCTACGCGGTTTCCTATCCGGTGGAGAACATCAAGGCCGCCAAGGTGCTGGGCGAACCTATCGCCAAGCTTTGGAACAACAGCATCCGTATAGGTGCGGGCTGGAATTCGTACAAGACGTTCTCGCCGCTGGCGGAGTTGAATTTCGGCATCGGGCGCAACCGCAAGTACGAGTTCGCCGCGTTCCTCCGTCATCACTCCACTTTCGGGCATATAAAGGGATACGACCGCTTCAAATCGGATAATACCAACACCGAGGCGCATGTGAAGGGGGGCATCATGACCGATAAGTTTCTGGTGAACCTGGATCTGATGTATAGGCAGAAATCGGTGAACTGCTATGGGCTCGGCAATGCGGAATATGCCGATTCGTCTATGTGGAAAGTGGCCGTGGATGAGGATTTTATAGACCAGTCGAAGCGGTGGTATCAGAATGCGCGCGGGGTGGTGACTTTCAAGGACAATGCCCGCAAGGACGATGATATCCGTTTCAACGCGTATGTGGATTACAATCTCAGTCTGAACAATTGGTATCGCAATTCGTCCGAAAACACCATTATCGTGGGGGGCGATATTTCGCGGCAGATTATGGACACGCGCAAGGGTTTGGATATCTTGGCGTTGGGAGGGCGTTTCCGTTTCGAGGACAATACTTTCCGCGACGGCATCAACGATAGTTACTGGTCGTATGGTGGCGGTGCGACGGATGATGACACGAAGGAATTTCATCGCGGCAACGAGTTGCACAACGCCTATCATGTGGAGTTCGGGCCCTCGTTGCGCTATACCTACGAATTTTTGGAACTGAACGCGGCTTTGATGTTCCATGTGTTCGGCAACAATGCCGCCACCGCGCCCCGTGTGGAGAAGCAGACCAAGTTCCAGTTCAATCCCGTGATAGACCTGCGGATGCATATCATCGACAAGATTCTGACGCTCTATGTGGGCACCGACGGCGGGGTGCGCCGCAACACGGTGGATTATATCTCCTCGGTCAATCCCTATCTGCACCCGTTTCTGTTTACGGATATGGGCTTTACGCGTGACAAGTTCAACGCCTATGTGGGCTTGACGGGAAATTTCACGCGCCATATCGATTTCCGTATCGAGGCTTCGGCGCACTTTATGGAGGATATGCTTTCTTTCGACTACTACCGCTACGATTTCGGGTATCATTACCGATACTACGGCTACAACGATTTCGTGCCTTTGTATTCGGGCAATCTCTTTAACCTGAAAGCGCGCGGCGACCTCAATTTCCGTTGGGACGAGCGTATTCTGGCGCATGTGGACGCCACCTACAACTACTACGAGAAGACACTCTACTACGCGCCTGCGTTCAAGGCCAACATCGCGTTCAAGTATAACATGGCGGGCAACCGTCTTTCGCTCTATACCAACCTGATGATTTGCACAGGTATGAAGGCTTTGGACAGGCGGGGCAATGAGGTGTGGTTGAACCGCAAGGGGGTGTATGATTGGAGTGTGGGTGCGGAATATCGCTTTATCAAGCGGATGACGGCTTTCCTGAATTTGAACAACATAACCGGCCAACGTTACTATTTGTGGAACGACTATCAGGCCTACCGCTTCAGTTTCATGGCCGGCTTCACCGTTGATTTTTA
>CAZEOJ010000089.1:0-6123 GCA_964513825.1 uncultured Bacteroidaceae bacterium | reverse complement strand
GTTTATCCTAACCCCAACCAGGGCGATTTCTTTGTGGACGTACCGGCGCGGAGCCGCGTGGAAGTGTTCAGTGCGCAGGGCGTGCTGCTCAAACGGCTCGAAAAGGTTTCGGGACTGCAAAACATGCAGGTGCAAGGCGCGGGCCTGTATATCGTGCGGGTGAGCGTAGGGGAGAAGGTAGCCGTAAAGCGCGTGATTGTGGAATAAAGGATTATTGTATACTTGTATAACAGTAAAGGAGAATAAAATGGATTTATCATTGATTTTCAACGTTCCCGGCAAACCGGGTCTGTACAAACTGCTTTCGCAGGGCAAGAACTCGGCCATTATGGAGAGCCTTATCGACAAGAAACGCGCTCCGTTCTTCGGTCTGGACAAGATGAGTTCGCTCGCGGAAATCGCCATTTATACCGAAGCCGAGGAAATGCCCTTGGCCGATGTGTTCCGCGCCATTCACAAGAAAGAGAACGGCGGGGCCTGTCTCGGCCACAAGGAAGACGCCAAGAAGGTGCGCGATTATTTTGCCGCGGTTCTGCCCGAATACGACCGCGAGAGGGTCTACGAATCGAATATCCGCAAGGTTCTGCAATGGTATAACCTTTTGCAGAAAGAAGGTTTGGTGGATCAGGAGCTTTCCGAGCGCGAAAAGGCGCGTATGGAGGCCATAAAGGAACACGAGGAGGCGGAAGCGGCCGCGGCCAAGGCCGAACCCAAAGAAAAGGCCGAACCCAAGAAGGCGCCTGCCAAAGCCAAGGCCGAGCCCAAGGAAAAAGCCGAACCCAAGGCGGCGAAAGCGCCCGCCAAGGCCAAGGCCGAACCCAAGGAAAAGGCCGCGCCCAAGGCTGCGAAAGCGCCCGCCAAGGCCAAGGCCGAACCCAAGGAAAAGGCCGCGCCCAAGGCTGCGAAAGCGCCCGCCAAAGCCAAGAAGTCGGCCGAATAACACTTGTCTTATGTCGGCAAAATCGGCAGGAAAGAAATCGGCGAGGGGAAAGAGGCCGTCCAGGCATATTCCCGAGAGCCTGCGTGCGTATATCACCGGCATCGTCGACATGAAGTCGTCGGGCAAGGCTTATATCTTGCCCGACGACAAACAGATAGAGGATGTGTTTGTGGCGGCCAACAGCGTGGGGCACGCCCTGCACGGCGACTATGTGCGCGTGTTGCTGTTTCCCTCGCGCGTGGGTCGTCGTCTGGAGGGTCGCATTGTGGAGGTGCTGCGCCGCAACAAGAAAAACATCGTGGGCACCATCGCCTTTTCGGGAAAGTACGCCTTCTTGATTCCCGACAGCACCAACATCACCGTCAACATCCTGGTGCCGCGCGAGAAACTGCATCACGCCCAGGAAGGGCAGAAAGCCGTGGCACGTATCACCGACTGGCCGGCGCATCTCAACAACCCCATAGGCGAGATAGCCGCCGTGCTGGGCGAGCCCGGCGACAACGACGTGGAGATGCAATCCATTCTGGCCGAGTATAATTTTCCGCTTTCCTATCCCAAACAGGCCGAAAAGGAAGCCGCCTCGATGCGCTCCACCGTCACCCCCAAAGAACTCTCCCGCCGCCGCGATTTCCGCGACATCTACACCTGCACCATAGACCCCGCCGACGCCAAGGACTTCGACGACGCCCTGTCGTTCCTTCCTCTGCCCTCGGGTCGTCTTGAAGTAGGCGTGCATATCGCCGACGTGAGCCATTTTGTGAAGGAGGGAGGCGCCATAGAACAAGAAGCCTATGAACGCGCCACCTCGGTCTATCTGGTGGACCGCACCATTCCGATGCTCCCCGAAAGGCTTTGCAACGACCTGTGTTCGCTCAAACCCGATACAGACCGCTTCTGTTTCAGCGTGGTGTTCGAGATGGACGAGCACGCGCATATCCTCGACACCTGGATAGGCAAGGGCGTGATTCACTCCAACCGCCGCTACGCCTACGAAGAAGCGCAGCAGATCATCGAGGCCGCCGGTCTGGCGCAGAACATCCCCGCCGACCCCAAGCAACTCAAAAAATTGGGCGACAAGCAGGACATAGAGGCGGTGACCCAACTCTACAAGCTTTCCAAAATCCTGCGCGACAACCGTTTCAAAAAAGGCTCCATCAACTTCCACTCGCAGGAAGTGCGCTTCCGTCTCGACCCCAAGACCGCCAAACCGTTGGGCGTGTATCTCAAGGAAAGCAAGGAAGCCAACCACCTGGTGGAAGAATTCATGCTGGCCGCCAACCGCCGCGTGGCCGAATACATCGGCAAGGAACTCAAAAAGAAACCCTTTGTCTATCGCGTGCACGACGAGCCCAACCCTCAGAAACTGAACGACTTTTCGCGCTTCCTCAACAAGCTGGGTTACAAACTCAACCTCAAAAGCCGCAGCGGTCTGGTCAAGTCTTTCAACGGCCTCCTGCACGATATCGAGGGCCGGGCCGAGCAGAACATGATAGAGACCATCGCCGTGCGCACTATGGCCAAGGCCGTCTACACCACACAGAACATCGGCCACTACGGGCTGTCGTTTCCCTACTACACGCACTTCACCTCGCCCATACGCCGCTATCCCGACCTTATGGTGCACCGCCTGCTGGAACGCTATATGCAGGGCGGAAAAGGCGTGTCCGAAGCCGAGCTCGAAGACAAGTGCAAGCACAGCTCCGACATGGAGAAACGCGCCACCGAAGCCGAGCGCACCTCGGTCAAATACAAACAGGCCGAATTCCTGTCCGACAAAATCGGGCAGATGTTCTACGGTTCGGTGTCGGGCGTGAGCAAATGGGGCATCTATGTGTGTTTGGAGGAGAACTATTGCGAGGGCATGGTTCCCCTGCGTTCCCTCACCGACGACTACTACGAACTCGACGAAGAAAACTATCAAGTGGTGGGACTGCATTCGCACTACGTGTATAAACTCGGGCAGAGGGTAAGGATACAGGTCAAGGAGATAGACCTGAACAAGAAACAGCTTACCTTCGCCTTCGCCCCCGAGTCGATGCCCGTAGCGTCGCGACACTCCCGCAAGCGGAACAACCCTTCCTCAAAATATTAATACAAAAGCCTAAATTTTACAAAAGTGCAGATAGAAGTTTTAAAATCCAAGATCCACCGTGCCGTGGTCACCTATGCCGACCTCAATTACGTAGGCAGCATCACCATCGACGAAGACCTGATGGACGCCGCCGGTCTGTGCGAGTGGGAACATGTGCACATCTACGACATCAACAACGGGGAACGTTTTGAAACATACGTGATTAAAGGAGAGCGCAAGAGCGGCGTCATCGGCCTCAACGGCGCGGCCGCCCGCAAGGTGGCGGTAGGCGACCTGGTCATCATCGTCTCCTACGCCTCCATGACCCCCGAAGAAGCCCGCAACCACAAGCCCGTGGTGATTTTTCCCCAAGAAAAAAACAGATTGTAGATGGCGCACGAAAAGCCTCGGAAACTCTTCCGTCAGATTCTGAAATTCGCCCTGTTCTTCGGCCTGGGCGTGTTCATCATCTGGATTTTTCAGCGGAGCCTCACCCCCGACGAGAAAACGCAGATAGCCGACTCGCTCCGGGAAGCCAATTGGGGCATGGCCGCGCTGATTATCGTTTTCGGCGTGTTGAGCAATGTCTTCCGCACCCTGCGCTGGAACCTGCTCTTTCACCCGATGGGCTACCGTCCCCGCTTCGGCAATACGTTCATGAGCGTGCTGGTGGCCTATTTCGCCAACCTGGCCATTCCGCGCTTGGGCGAGGTGCTGCGCTGCACGTTCATGTACCGCTACGAGAAAGTGCCGGTAGAGAAATCGTTGGGCACGGTGGTCTCCGAGCGTGTCATCGACATTTCCTGCTTCCTGACGCTCTTTTTGGTGTCGTTTTTGGTGGAATACCGTCATCTGCACGACTATGTGTCGCAAATGTTCGCCCAAGGCATGGAGAGCCGTCGCGGGGTGATGTGGATGGCCCTGGCGGTGCTTGCGGCGTTGGTCGTGGTGATAGTGGGGGTGATGATATACTACCGTCGGCGGCGCGACCGTCTGCCCGAAGGCCACTGGATGAAGAAAATCGCCTCCGTCTTTGCGGGTTTCGGCGAAGGAATCGCCTCGCTCAAACACGTGCGTCAGCCGTTTTGGTTCGTCTTCCACACGGTCGGCATCTGGTTCTGCTATTGGATCATGCTCTACTTTGCCCTGCACAGCCTCTCCGCGCTTTCCGGCACGGGTGGGGGCATTGCCTTGATAGTCTTGGTGATGGGTACGGTGGGAAATATGATTACGCCGGGAGGCATCGGCCTCTATCCGGTCATCGTGTCCGAAACCTTGGTGCTGTTCGGTTTCTCGAAGGTGCTGGGATATACGGCGGGCTGGATTTCGTGGGGCACGCAGACGCTCGCCATCATTATCGGCGGTGTGGCCGCGATTATCCTTCTTCCTCTGATGAATAAGGAGAAGAAATAGCGTCCCGCCCCAAAGCGTTCACCTCAAAACCCCGCGAAAAAGCCGTTTTAAGCCCTTTTTCGGCCACCACCTTGCGCATCGCTTCTCGGTATTGCTTCTCGTCGATTTCCTCGCTCAGCGCCTGCGAAATCAATTTTTCGTCCACGCCCTTGGCGCGTAGCCCGTTGCGTATCTTGAGCCGTCCCCAACCGTTGATGCGGAACTTGCCCCGCACATAGGCCCGCGCAAACCGCTCCTCGTTCACAAAATTCTCCTCCCGCAGCTTCTCCAACACCGTCTCGCCCAACGCCGCCGGAGCGCCCAGCAAGCGCAGCTTGAGCCTCACTTCGCTTTCGGCGCGTTCCTGATAGGCGCAATAGCGCATCAATTTCTTATACAGGCTTTCAAAACTTTCCATACAGTCGGTTTGGAAAAAAAAGGCCGTTGCGGAACGCAACGGCCTTTTTAACTTCATAAAAACCGCTTACAAACCAAGTTTGGCGCGGATTTCGGCGGGAACGGCCTCGATATTCACCATGATATCGAGCGTGTTGGCGCGGAAGAAAGGCTTGGACATATAGATGTAGCCCTTGTGGGGATTGTCCACGTTCCACGAATTCTTGATTTTGTAGTATTTATTGCCGTTCTGGTCTTTGGCGATACCCACCAGGTGCATACCGTGGTCGTCGGTGGCCGTCCAGCTGTCGTAGTTCTTCTGACGGTCTTCCTGCGTGATTTTCTTTTCGGGAACGATGCGTTCGAAGCTATACGCATTCTTGCGTTTCTCCGACTGCGAGAGGGTCTCCCACTTGTCGCGGTCGGTGCCGCTCAGGTCGGGATTCTCCATGTCGGGCATGATGGCCACACCCTTTTTCCACGAAAAGCCGGGGTCGCTCACATCACCGCCCCAAACCAACGTATAACCGTTTTCGATAGCCGCGTCCACCACCTGTTCGAACTCGTCGATAGGCAGGTTGTAGACCATGCCGTGGTTCCAGTTGTCGGGCACGTCCATTTCAAATTCTTCGTAGAAAGGATGATGCGTGTAGGAGCTGAATTTCACGAACTTCTTGGCGTCCAGACCCAGTTCGTCGGCAAAGCTGCGGGGCGTGTATTCCTTGCCGTTGTAGGTAAAGGTTTCGGGCTCCTCGCCGAGATAGGTGTTCAGAATGGCTTTATAGGCCACGGGCCAGGCGGGGGTGATTTTCTTGCCTTCCACCACACCTTTCAGAAAGTGGGTCAACACATTGTCCAACTCGCTGTGGTCGTGTGCGTCAACGCCATAGTGGAGGCCGGTAAACACTTCTTCGGGCACCACGCCATACATTTCGAGCACATCGGCCACGTCGTTGCTCGCGCCGCCGGTGGCCAACTCGGTCTTGCCGTGCAGACGCACGTATTTGTCGCCTTTCAGCAGGTAGCATTTATACACGGGATACATATCCGAAAGGTCGTATTCGCCCTTGCCCATGCGCAGCAGTTCGGATTCGAGGAAAGAGGTTCCCGAAAAGCTCCAGCAGGTGCCCGAGCGGTTCTGGTCCTTGACGCTGGTGGTGGGGTTGGACTTGATGTCGGTGAACACATAGACAGGCTTGTCGCTGTCTTTCTTGTCTTTCTGTGCCATGCACGACAGAGAGAGGGCGACCGCGAGAGCCGCCGTCAAGAGAATCTGTTTCATATGGAGTGTTTTTAAATAAATTTCTCTGCGTAAAAGTAACAA
>CAZEOJ010000088.1:0-6344 GCA_964513825.1 uncultured Bacteroidaceae bacterium | reverse complement strand
GCGATGTCGATAGAGAGGATTTCGTAGGCCGTGCCCGAATCCAGGCCTTTTTCCAACACCACCCGCGAAATGGAGTCGGGATTTTCCAGCACCTGTTTATGAGTGGTGGCCGAACCGATAGAGGTGACGATGCCTTCGCCCACACGCGCCAAAATGGTTTCTTCGCCGGCACCGCCCACCAACTGCTTGATATTGGTGCGCACCGTGACACGTGCCGTGGCGATGAGCTGGATGCCGTCCTTGGCCACCGCCGTGACGGGGGGCGTGTTGATGACCTTGGGATTTACCGACATCTGCACCGCCTCGAATACATTGCGTCCCGCCAGGTCGATGGCCGTGGCGGTCTTGAAATCGAGGTTCATATTGGCTTTGTCGGCCGAGATAAGCGCCTGCACCACCAGATTGAGGTGGCCGCCCGCCAGATAGTGGGCTTCGAGTTCGTTGCGGTTAAGATGCAGCCCCGCTTTCTTGGCGGCGATGAGGTTGCGCACGATGACGGTGGGGGGCACCTTGCGCCAACGCATCAGGATGAGTTGGATGAGCGAGATGTTGACGCCCGAAACAAGCGCGTTGAACCACAGTCCCACGGGAATGAAATAGAAGATAAGCCATAGCAGGAACAGGCCTATCAACACAATGGAAACAATCATACCTACTGACATAGTTTTTTATTTTAATTTTCCTCTACGTAAATTTTGGCACCTTCCACCTTGGCCACCCGTATGCTCTTGCGGGGGTCGATGAAAGTGGAAAGCGATTGCGCCTCGTAGAACTCGCCTTCGATTTCGATTTTGCCCGTGGGCGCCAGACGCGAGACCGTGGTGCCCAGCTGACCGGGCAATATCTTGGTGAACGCTTGGTTCAGTTTGTTTTCCAACGAAGTGTCTAGTTGCAGTTTCTTCCAGGTCTTGCGTCGGAGGATAAAGAAGAGCGAGACAAGCGACAGCAACAGCACCGCGGTCAACACGAGCCACCCGATAGAATTTCCGCAGGCGGTGAAAGCGAAATAGACGCTGTAAGCCAAGGCACCCAAGCCTAAGAGCCCCGCTATCATGCCGGGAAAGACCAGGATTTCCAAAGCGATCAGAATAAGGCCTACGATAATGAGACCTGCAATTAAAAGGAATGTCATAGCGTATAGTTAAAAAAAACTGTCGTTAAAAACGTCCGCCGGCACCGCCTCCACCGAAGCTGCCGCCGCCGAAACCTCCGAATCCGCCTCCGCCAAAGCCGCCGCTGCTATGGGAATGCCCCGAAGAACTGCCCATACCGCTCAACAACGTGGCTAAGACAGCCGTTCTCAGGCCTCTGTCCACATCGTCCTTTCCTCCGGAACCTCCGCCCTTGTTCTTGTTGTTTCTGTTCTTGGCGGCCACGACAGCCACGGCGAAAATGATGAGACCTGCCGCTATCACTGCAAAAATCAGCGCAAGGGCAATCACCACATCGTCTTGGGGCATATATTCCTTGACGGAGATTTCGCCCGCCGCCAAAGGCATGATGACCTGCAATCCGGCAAGCACGCCTTCCGCATATTCGTTCTGTCGGAAGTAGGGAATCATCTCGTCGTCGACGATGCGTTTGCACACCGCATCGGGCAAAGCGGCTTCCAGACCGTAGCCGGGCGCGATGAACACCTCCCCCGCGCCATAGTCGTTCCGCGGCTTGATGAGAATCACCACCCCGTTGTTGTACTTGGCGTTGCCCACGCCCCAACGTTCCCCGATTTCATAGGCCATCTGCGAGGCCGAATAATTACCTAAATCGTTGAGGGTTACTATGGTTATCTGATTGGAGGTGCTGTCGTTGAACGCGCGCAGCACCCTTTCGAGCCCGAAAGCCTCTTGTTGCAGGATTCCGGCATAGTCGTTGACCAGGCGCGGAGGGACGGGCGCGGGCGGGACAAGGTCGCGTGTGGAAGCGGAGGCCGTAACCCCGCCCGCGCCCGCGAGAAGTACCGCCAGAAAGAGGCGTGCGATTCTTTGCAGGGCTTTCATTATTTCCCGAAATCAAAATCCACTTCGGGCGCTTGGTCGGCACCTTCCTTGGCCGTGAAATAGCCTTTCTTGTCGAAATGGAACATCGAGGCGAAGATATTGGCGGGGAAACGGCGGATGGACGTGTTGTAGTCCTTGACCGTTTCGTTGAACTTCTGCCGTTCTACGGCGATGCGGTTCTCGGTGCCTTCCAACTGCGCCTGCAATTCGGTGAAATTCTGCGTGGCTTTGAGTTCGGGATAGCGTTCCACACTCACCAGCAAACGCCCCAACGAGGCGCTCAGAGCGTCTTGCGCGGCCTGGAACTTGGCTACATTGGCCTCGGTGAGTTCGTCGGCCGAAAGTTTTACCTGCGTGGCCGAGGCGCGTGCCTGCACCACTTCTTCCAAGGTGCTCCGCTCGAAATCGGCGGCGCCTTTGACGGTGTTCACCAAATTGGGAATGAGGTCGGCGCGGCGTTGATATACGTTCTCCACCTGGCTCCAGGCCGAGGCCACCGCCTCGTCTTTCCTCACCATACCGTTATAAATCGAAATCACCCACATCACCAACAGAGCGATGATGATGACGATGATGCCTACGGTTCCGAATTTCTTTCTCATAGTTTTGGGTTATTTGAGGTTTTTGATTTCGTCCACGAATTTTTTGCCCAAAGCCGCGGCTTTCTTGGCCGTGGTGCTTTCGGCATACACGCGCATGATAGGCTCGGTGTTGGATTTGCGCAACTGCACCCATTCGCGCGTCTTCTCGAAGTCGATGCGGATGCCGTCTTCGGTCGAGATTTTCTCGGAGGCGTATTTCTTGCGGATTTTCGCCAGAATCGCGTCGGGGTTCATGCCGGGGGTGAGGTCGATGCGGTTTTTCGAGATGACGTAGGGGGGGAGGGAGTCGCGGAAACGGGTCATCGAGAAAGTGTTGTCGCGGAGCCTTTCCTTGGCGAAGGCCGACAGGAAGAGCGCCACGCCCACAAGGGCGTCGCGGCCGTAGTGCAGCTTGGGATAGATGACGCCTCCGTTGCCTTCGCCGCCTATCACGGCGTGCACTTGCTTCATCTTGGCCACCACGTTCACCTCGCCCACGGGAGCGGAGTAGTATTGGCCTCCGAGACTTTCGGTCACGTCGCGCAGGGCGCGGGTGGAGGACATGTTCGACACGGTGTTGCCCTTGCGTGTACCCAGCAGCACATAGCGTGCCACCGAAACCAGCGTGTATTCCTCGCCGAACATGCTGCCGTCCTCGCATACAAAGGCAAGGCGGTCTACGTCGGGGTCTATGGAGATGCCGAGGTCGGCCTTGTGTTTCCGCACCTTTTCCGAGAGTTCGGTGAGGTGGGCGGGCAGGGGTTCGGGGTTATGGGCGAACTTTCCGTTGGGGGTGCCGTTGATCACCTTGACGAATCTTGCGCCCAAGGCTTTGAGCAGGTGGGAGATGACCATTCCTCCCGTGGAGTTGATGCCGTCCACCACCACCCGCAGGCGGGCTTTCCTGATAGAAACCCGGTCTACGCCTTTCAGGCGCAGCACTTTGGAAATGTGATAGTCTATCGCCTTGGTGGCGTAGGTGAGCTTGCCCAGACGTTGGACGGGCGCAGCCGAAAAATCCAATTTTTCGGCAAGGGCAAGAACTTCTTGCCCTTCGGCGGCATCGATGAATTCTCCTGTGTGTCCGAGCAGCTTGAGTGCATTCCATTCGGCGGGGTTGTGGCTGGCGGTGAGGATGATGCCGCCCTGCGCCCTATGGTGGGTCACCGCCATTTCGACGGTAGGCGTGGTGGAAAGTCCGAGATCGACCACATTCACTCCCATGCCCAAAAGACTGCCCGTGACAAGACGGTTCACCATGTCGCCCGACATACGTCCGTCGCGCCCCACCACCACTTTCACGGCGCGGGTCGCACCCTTGGCATTGGGCTTTTCATGATGCATCTTGAGGAACTGCGCGAAGGCGCAGGTAAACTTCACGATGTCGGCAGGGGTGAGGTTCTCTCCCTGCAAGCCTCCAATGGTGCCGCGGATACCCGATATGGATTTTATAAGAGCCATTTTTCGCGCTTATTTTTTAGGAAAACGTTTGTGATAGGCTTTCATCGTGTTCATCAGCAAAGCCGCGATAGTCATCGCGCCCACACCGCCCGGAACGGGGGTAATGGCGCTGCATTTCTTCGACACCGCGGGAAAATCCACGTCGCCCATGATGCGGAAACCGTTGGGCTGGCTCTCGTCGGCGATGCGGTGGATGCCCACGTCAATCACCACCGCGCCCTCTTTCACCATATCGGCTTTCACAAAGCCGGGTTTTCCGATGGCGGCCACCAAGATATCGGCGCGACGGGTAATCTCGGCAAGGTCTTGGGTCTTGCTGTGGCAGAGCGTCACCGTGGCGTTGGCGTCGGGTTTGTTGCGGCTCAGAAGCAAGGCCATAGGCGTGCCCACGATGTTGCTCCGGCCCAGCACCACGCAGTTTTTGCCCACGGTATCGATACCGGCGCGGCGAATCAACTCCATGATGCCGCAGGGGGTGGCGGGGATGAAGGTATCCTCTCCCATCACCAGTTTGCCGAGGTTGGAGGGGCTGAATCCGTCTATGTCCTTGTCGGGATTGACGGCGGCCATCACTTTATCGGCGTCGATATGCTTGGGCAGGGGAAGTTGCACGATATAGCCGTCCACTTCATCGTCGTTGTTGAGAAAGTTGATCACTTCCAGGAGTTCTTTCTCGGAAACGTTGTCTTCGTAGCGGTAGAGCGAGGAGGTCATGCCCACGGCCTTGCAGTTCTTGTCCTTGCTGGCCACATAGGTTTCGCTGGCGCCGTCGTGTCCCACCAGAATGGCGGCCATATGCGGGGCGCGTTGCCCGCTGTCGATGATTTGCGCGATTTCGGCTGCGATTTCGCTTTTTACTTCCGCGCAAATGCTTTTTCCGTCTATAATCTTCATGATTTTTTATTAATTTATCTTCTGCCGTGCCGCATTTGTTTCATAGCCTGCATCATGCCTGGCTTCGACACGGATTTCATCATCTTCTTGGTGTCTTCCAACTGTTTTATCATCTTGTTCACCTCTTGAATGGAGGTGCCGCTACCCTCGGCGATACGCTTGCGGCGGCCGGCGTCGAGCACCTGCGGATGCGTGCGTTCGTAGGGGGTCATGGATTGTATCATGGCTTCGATAGGCTTGAAGGCGTTGTCGTCCACCTCCACATCTTTCAGCGCCTTGCCCACGCCCGGAATCATCCCCAGCAGATCTTTCATGTTGCCCATTTTCTTGATCTGTTGGATTTG
Organism: uncultured Bacteroidaceae bacterium; assembly: GCA_964513825.1. Classification (GTDB taxonomy): domain Bacteria; phylum Bacteroidota; class Bacteroidia; order Bacteroidales; family P3; genus Pullibacteroides. The sequence continues at coordinate 1,067 of CAZEOJ010000088.1, read as the reverse complement.
CGCGTAGAAATCGTCGAAATTGAAATCGTTGGTGCGGAATTTCTTTTGCAGTTTGCGTGCCTCTTCCTCATCGTACTGCGCCTGGGCGCGTTCCACAAACGACACGATATCGCCCATGCCTAAAATACGGTCGGCCATACGTGCGGGATAGAAGATGTCGAGCGCGTCCATTTTCTCGCCCACACCCACAAACTTGATAGGTACCTGCACCACCGAACGGATAGTGAGCGCGGCACCGCCTCGGGTATCGCCGTCGAGTTTGGTCAGAATCACGCCTTCGTAGTGCAGTCTGTCGTAGAAGGCCTTGGCCGTGTTCACCGCGTCCTGTCCCGTCATGGCGTCCACCACAAAGAGGGTTTCCTGCGGGTTCACCTCGGCTTTGATGCGGCCTATCTCGTCCATCATGGCCTCGTCCACGGCCAGACGGCCCGCGGTATCGATAATCACCACGTTCAGGGCGTTTTCTTTGGCGTGCCGCACCGCTGCCCGCGCTATCTTGACGGGGTCTTTCTCTTCGCGTTGACTGAAAACGGGAACGTCTATCTGGGTTCCCAGCGTTTCCAGTTGGTCGATGGCGGCGGGACGGTAGACGTCGGCGGCCACCAACAGGGGTTGTTTGCCTTTCTTGCTTTTGAGGAAATGCGCCAGCTTGGCCGAGTGCGTGGTCTTGCCCGAACCTTGCAGACCGGACATCAGGATGACGGTGGGATTGATCTGCAGGTTGAGTTCCACCGCGCTCGTCCCCATCAGGCTCACCAGTTCGTCGTGCACCAGCTTCACCATCATCTGTCCGGGAGATACGGCGGTGAGCACGTTCTGCCCCAATGCCTTTTCCTTGACGGTGTCGGTGAATTGCTTGGCTATCTTATAGCTGACGTCGGCGTCCAAAAGCGCCCGACGGACTTCCTTCAACGTTTCGGCAACATTGATCTCGGTGATTTTGCCTTGTCCTTTGAGCAGTTTAAACGCCCGGTCAAGTTTATCGGAAAGGTTTTCAAACATATACTTTGTTTTATAGTTTGATTGAACAAAACTTTCAAAGATAACCAAATTTTGCTAACATTCCT
>CAZEOJ010000087.1:0-6350 GCA_964513825.1 uncultured Bacteroidaceae bacterium | reverse complement strand
CCCATGCTGGTGTCCACGCTCTTGCCGTTCAGGACCGCCGCCAGAGAAGCCCCGTTGCCCAGGTGGCAGGAGACGATTTTGCAGCGGTTTATGTCCAGCCCCGCCAATTCGGCGGCCTTCTTGACCACAAATTTGTGGCTCGTGCCGTGGAAACCGTAGCGGCGCATACGGTCGTTGCGGTAGAACTTGTAAGGCACGGCATACATATAGGCGTAGTCGGGCATGGTCTGGTGAAAGGAGGTGTCGAAGACGGCCACCTGCGGAACTCCGGGCAGGAGGTTCTGCATGGAGGTGATGCCCTTGATGTTGGCGGGATTGTGGAGAGGCGCCAACGGAATGCAGGCTTCGAGTTGCTTCATCACCTCGGGCGTGATGAGGGTGCTGTCCTTGAAGATTTCGCCGCCGTGCACCACACGGTGTCCCACCGCGTTGATTTCTTTGAGGTCTTTGATGACGCCGCATTGGGGATGAATCAAGTATTCGAGCACCCAGTTGATGCCGACCTGGTGGTCGGGACAGGGTTTGGAAACCTTATGCTTGTCGCCGCCGAAAGCCTGGTGGGTGAGGTCGCTTTGTTCGAGACCGATTTTTTCCACCACGCCTTTCGCCATCACGCGGGCGTTGTTGTCCATATCTATCAGCTGATATTTGATAGACGAACTTCCGCAGTTGAGAACTAAGATTTTCATATCGTTTAGAATTTAATTGCTATGGTCGATGCGGTGCACCTTCTCCACACCCTCCACGCGGCTCACCCGCTCGATAGTGGCTTGCAGGTGGTCGGTGTTGTTGATATAGAGCATGATGGTGGCTTCGTATACGCCCTCCGCCGCTTTCATCGCAATGGAACGGATGTTGATCTGATGATCGGCGGCCACCTGATCCAGAATGTCCTTGGCCATGCCGGGGCGGTCGAATCCCCGGATCTGTATGCCCGTCAGCAAGCCTATCTTCTCGTTTTTCTTCCACTTGGCCTTGACGATGCGGTTGCCGTAGCTCGACATCTGCTCGATAGCCTTGGGACAGTTGGTGCGGTGCACCTCGATGCCTTTGCCGGGAATGATGATGCCGATGACGTCGTCGCCCGGAATGGGGTGGCAGCAGTCGGGAATGATATATTTGGGATTCTTGATGTCTTTGCCGAGAAGCATACTTTCGGGCTTGTTCTCCACCTGCGCCTGAATGGCGTCCTGCAGGCTCATCGAAGGCTTTTCCTCCTTGTCCGACGAGCCCGTGCGGAAAATCCTCGTCAGCCAGTTGTCGTGTTTCTCTTCGGTTTTCCTGAACAGAGAAGCCACATCCTGTTCGGCGATTTTGTGCATGGCCGCCGAATAGAACAGTTCCGATTTGTTCTTGAGCGAGAAGAAATCCTGCACCTTGCGGATATTCTCTTCCGAAAAGGGCAACGCGAGCGAGGAAAGCATCTGTCGGAGCGCTTCCTTTCCCTGGTCGTAGAACTTGGCGTGTTCTTCGCGGAGCCATTGACGGATACGCGACTTCGCGCGCGAGGAAACCACAAAATTCAACCATGTTTCCGAGGGTTTCTGCGTTTTGGAGCAGATAATCTCGACTTGGTCGCCGTTCTTGAGCTTTTCGTTGATAGGCACCAATTTATGGTTTATCTTGGCCCCTATCACACTGAAACCCATTTGGGAGTGGATGTGAAAGGCGAAGTCGAGCACGGTGGAGCCTTCGGGCAACGACTTGACCTCGCCCGTGGGCGTATACACATAGATTTCCTTGCTGAAGAAATTCTGTCGGAAATCGTTGAGGAAACTCAAGGAATTGTCGTTGACCGAGTGTTCCAGCATTTCCTTGATTTTGTTGAGCCAAAGGTCGAGCCCCGACTCTCCCTCGGTGTTCAGGCCCTCGTTCTTGTAGCGCCAGTGCGCCGCAAAACCGCGTTCGGCGATTTCGTCCATACGCTTGGACCGTATCTGCACCTCTATCCAACGACCCGCGGAACTCATCACCGTGGTGTGCAGAGCCTCGTAGCCGTTGGGTTTGGGAATGGCGATCCAGTCGCGCAGACGGTCGGGATTGGCGCGGTAGATGCTGTTGACAATCGAATAGACCTTGTAGCAGTCGGCCTTTTCGGTGTCTATGGGAGAATCGAGCACCACGCGGATGGCGAACAAATCGTAGATTTCCTCAAAAGGAATGCCTTTCTTCTTCATCTTGCCCCAAATGGAGCAGATCGATTTCACCCTGCCCGAAATGGAGAATTTGAGGCATTCGTCTTCCAGACGTTTGCGGATAGGGCCGATGAAGGTGTTGATGAGGTCCTCGCGTTCGGCCTCGCCCTGCTTGATTTTCTCGGAGATATAGTTGTAGGCGTCGGGCTCGGTGTATTTGAGCGCCAAATCCTCCAACTCGCTCTTGATGGAATAGAGCCCGAGACGGAGGGAAAGCGGCACATAAAGGTTGATGGTCTCGGAAGCGATCTTGAGCTGCTTGTCGCGCGGCATGGAATCCAAGGTGCGCATATTGTGCAGACGGTCGGCCAGTTTGATGAGGATGACGCGCACATCGTCGCTGAGCGAGAAAAGCAGTTTCTTGAAGTTCTCGGCCTGAATGGAAAAAGATTCGTTCTGGTCGAAAATGGCGTCTATCTTGGTGAGGCCGTCCACGATACGGGCCACGCTCGCACCGAAGCGGCTTTCGATGTCGGAGAGGGTGTATTCGGTGTCCTCCACCACATCGTGCAAAAGGGCGCAGACCACGGCGGTGGGGCCTAAGCCTATGTCCTCCACCACGATATGCGCCACTTCCAGAGGGTGGTAGATATAGGGCTCACCCGACTTGCGGCGGGTATGTTCGTGCGCGCTCACGGCCAAGGTGAACGCCTTGTGGATAGCCTCGTGTTCTTCGGGACTTATCTCGCGTTTGAGCGCCTTGAAAATCATGCGGTATTTCCGCAGAATCTCCTTTTTTTCAAATTCTTCGTCAACTACGTACATAAGCACTCCTTTCCAAATCAAAAACTTCCAGATTAGAAAACTTTTTTCCGTCTATATCCATGCGCACGGCGGTGATGCGGCTGTGAAAACCCTTGCAACCCGCCGCCCCGGGATTGATATACAGGAAACCGCCCCGGCTGTCGGGCATGATTTTGAGAATATGCGAATGGCCGGCAATGAACAGGTCGGGCTTTTCCTGTGCCAAGAGCGCGGAAATTCCGGGTGCATAGCGTCCCGGGTAGCCGCCTATGTGGGTCATGAGAATCTTGCAGCTCTCCAAGGTGAAAACGGCATTCTGCGGACAGGTGCGGCGCACCGCCCAGTCGTCGATATTGCCGAAGACGGCAGTGAGCGGCTTGAAGGCGGAAAGCTCGTCCAGAAGCGGCAGTCCCCCGATATCGCCCGCATGACAGAGATGCGTGCAAGGCTCGAGAAAACGGCGCACGGGCGGCAGCAGTTCTCCGTGTGTGTCCGACAAAATCCCGACTTTCATGGCTGAGATTCTACCGTAAGCGGTCGGCCGAACGCACCAGCGCCTCGTCCTTGCGGATAAAGCGCACGGCGAGGTAGTTGAGCGCCAGCGAGAGGACGGGCAGGGCGATGGGCCATTGCAATTTGACGATCCGGGAGGCTTCTTTGCCGATTCCCGGTTCGATGCGCCCCGCTATCACATCGGGCACAAAGCACAACAGAACCAAGAAAATAATGGTGAGGAAGAAGCTTACCGAGCAGAGCTTGAGCTGGCGCGGCCGTTTCTTGTACGAAAAGAGCGCCACCAGCAAAAGGGTGATGGCGGCAATGAGGATGATGCAGAAGAGGATGAACCAATACCCCTTCACCACGGCGTTGTAGAGGCTTTCGGGCGGGAATCCCGTCACATACATCGGCAGGGGGGTGTCGCGTATGTTGAACACCACGACGGGAAACATAAAGATGACCGACAGGCAGAGCGCGGCCAAAAAGAGAAAGGCGGATTGGATGCGTTGAATCATATTCGTCCGTGTATTGATATACATTAAAACTGCGCTAAGGCAGAACGCGTAAAGGTACAAAAAAAACGTGAGCCCCACAGGGGGCGGTTTCAGACAAGACGGAGGGAGGAAATCACTTCCGCCCCGGCAAGACGGTTCACTTCGCTTTTAAGGTTTTCGAGGTGAAAGGAAAGATTTTGCCGGGCGGCCGCACTGTCGGTTTGCAGATAGCAGATACCCCTGCGGACGGGATTCTTGTCGAAACGCACCGAAAGCACATGGGCACGGGTGGCTTCGTCCAACAAATCGAGCAGGATCTGGCGGGCCTTCTCCTCGTCCAGACGGTTCTCCCAACCGTATTGGTGGGCAAGGGCTTGCAGCACGTCGGCTACGTTTTCGGTGGCGGGACGTCTCATTTCACCTCCTTTATCCGCGAGTTTTCCACTTTAAAGACCCGGGTTTCGGCCGAATCCTTGCCGAAAAGGTCGAACACCCGCTCGGGATGCGTGTCGCTCAGGAACACCTGTCCGAAATGCTCCTCTCCCACAATGTTCATCAGGCGGCGCACCCGTTCCAGGTCCAGTTTGTCGAAGATATCGTCCAAAAGCAGAATGGGATAGCGTTTCTTGACCTGTGCGGTATATTGAAGCTGCGAGAGCCGCAGGGCCAGAAGAAAGGATTTCTGTTGCCCCTGCGAGCCGCATTTTTTAATGGAATGCCCGTCCAAAAGCAGCTCCATGTCGTCCTTGTGCACGCCCACGGTGGTGAATTGCAGGATGCGGTCTTTGGGCAAGGCTTGGCGCAGGAGGTCGGCGAAACTGTTTTCGTTGAGTTGGGAGTGATATTCCAGATCGGCCTGTTCGTCGCTCCCCGCAATCAGATGATAGTAGTTGCGGAAAACGGGAATGAAATCGGCCACAAACCGTTTCCTTTCCTCGTAAATCGGTTCACCGTGCTGCTGCATCTGCAAATCGAAGATTTCCAAGAGCGAGGAATCCGGATTTTCTTCTTTGAGAAGCCGGTTGCGCTGTTCCACCGCTTTGGCATAGGCCAAAAGATGCTCTAAATAGGGACGGTTGAACTGCGAAATCACATTGTCCAGGAACTTGCGGCGCAACTCACTGCCCCCGTAAATCAGTTCCTGATCCTGAGGACTTACCATGATGAGGGGGATGCGGCCGATGTGCTCGGACATGCGCGGGCATTCCTTTTGGTTGAATTTTAGGTTTTTACGTTGTCCTTTGCGTTGAATCACACACACCTGCGCATCGTTCCCGTCGAGGGTGTAGCGTCCGTTGATAGAGAAAAACTCCTCGCCGTGACGGATGTTGTCGCGGTCGGCCACGGCGAAATAGCTTTTGGAAACCGAGAGATAGTGTACGGCGTCCAGAAGATTGGTCTTGCCGCTGCCGTTGTTGCCCACGATACAGTTGACGCGGGGGCAGAAATCGATTTCCGCCTCGTCGTAACTCTTGAAGTTTTTGAGATAGAGATTGTTCAACTGCATGGTGTGAGGTTTAATTCGCGTATGCGCTCGGCGGCCTCCTCCATCAGCCACATGGGGGTGGAGGTGGCCCCGCAGATACCTACCGAGGCGAAGCGGCTGCCGTCTTCGTTCACGAAGTCGGCGGCCGCCAGTTCCGACGCCCGGCTGATGAAAAAAGTATGGGGATTGTTCTCGCGGCAGATGCCGTAGAGGTATTTGCCGTTCGAACTCTGCCGCCCGCTCACGAACACCACGGCCTGATGCCGGCGGGCGAACTCCCGCAGTCTCTCCGCGCGCAGGCTCATGCTCTTGCAGATGCTGTCCACGGCGGTAAACGGAACCTGGTGGCGGGCGCATCGTGCGGTGGCATAGTCGCTGATCTGGCGGTAGCTTTCGGCGTTCATCGTGGTTTGGGCGTAGAGCAGGGTGGGGCGCGAGAAATCTATCTTTTCCAGATCCTGCAACGAGCCGACCACGTGGGCTTGGTTGCCGGTCTGCCCGTTCAGGCCGATGACTTCGGCATGTCCGGCCTTTCCGTAAATCAACACTTGCCCGCCGATTTGCCGCATCTGTTCGAAGCCGGTCTTGATGCGCTGTTGCAGGCGGAGCACGATAGGGCAGGTGGCGTCCACCAGCTCGATATGGTTCTCTTGCGCCTTGCGGTAGGTTTCGGGCGGCTCGCCGTGGGCGCGTATCAACACCCGCGAACCTTGGGGAAGACGGTCGAACCGTTCGTTGTCGATAACCTGCAAGCCGGCTTTCTGCAAGCGTTCCACCTCCTCGTTGTTGTGCACAATCTCGCCCAGACAGTAGAAGTCTTCTTCTGTCCCCTTGCGGAGCGCAAGCTGCTTCTCGGCCTCGGCGATGGCGCGCACCACCCCGAAGCAGAATCCCGAATCCTTATCAATGGTTACAATCGTGGGCATAGGATGC
>CAZEOJ010000086.1:0-6689 GCA_964513825.1 uncultured Bacteroidaceae bacterium | reverse complement strand
GTAAAATTGGGTGTGTTGTTTTTAATTGACTAAAAGTCAATGTTGTTTGTGGAGCATATGGGACTCGAACCCACTACCTTTTGATTGCGAACCAAACGCTCTACCAGATGAGCTAATGCCCCGTTTGAGAGAGGAAAAAGAAATTTACTTCTTTTTCCGACCGTAGGGGTATCACCGCGAAGCGCGTAATGCCCCTTTACGGGGCGCAAATTTACGACTTTTGCGAAAAATGCAAAACCTTTCGGCTGGGAAAATTCGGAATTATCTCCTATATTTGTAACAAGAACGCTGCCTGTTTAGGCAGAAGACAAGGATACATTATGCCTACTTTATACGAAAGATTGGCGCAGGATGTACGCTTTCAGGAAGGAATGAAGGGGTGCATGAATTGCGGAACCTGCACGGCCATCTGTCCGGCCGCCGAGTTCTACGATTACGACCCGCGCAAGGTGCTGGACTTGGTTCAGCGGAAGAAAGAAGCGGAATTGGAGGCCTTGCTCAAAAGCGATGTGATTTGGTTTTGCGGCGAGTGCCTGTCTTGTGTTACCCGTTGTCCGAGGAATAACGCCGCGGGGCTGGTCATCATGGCCTTGCGCACGCTCTCCCAGCAGACGGGGCTGTTTGTCCATTCGCGCAAGGGCCGTCAGCAGATTCTGCTCAAACGCGGCATCGGCGAGAACATCCTCAAATACGGCTATTGTGTGTATGGCCCCACGATGATGCCCGAAGCGCATCCCGAAGCCGGTCCTATATGGGAATGGGAACACGCCCACCTGCCGGAGATGTTCGACCGTCTGCACGGCAATTTAGACAAGCGCGGCCCGGGGGCTCTGCGCAAGATTCCCGACGAGGATCTGGCCGAACTCAAACGCATCTTCGAGGTGACGGGCACGACGGAATTATTCGAGAATATAGAACGTTATTCGGCGCAACAGGCGGAGGCGATGGGCATGAGCATGGAAGACTACATCCAAAGCGTCGAAGCAAGCAGATAAAGTTATGAAGCTGGAAGGCAAAAAATTGATATGGAAAGACTATCAGAAGGAAATTCCCGACGATAAGTATTTCTATGTGCGCTCCTGCATCCGACAGAACTTTTTTCCCGCATCCGAGCATCATTTTCTCAAAATCATGCGGGAAGACTTGGGCAAGGATGTGTATGAGACCGAACACCATACCACCTGCGGCGGCATCGGCTACCACTGCGATGTGATCCAGTTGGAGACGATTATGTCGATCGTGGCGCGGCAGTTCGCCCTCATGACCGAGGCGGGATACAAGAACTACGCGGTTTCGTGCATCACCTCCTTCGGTCTGTACACCGAAATCATCCACACGTGGCAGACCTTTCCCGAAATCCTGGAAAAGACGCGCCGTCAGCTCAAAGAAGCCACGGGGCGCGAGTTCGAGATTCCCGAGCATGTGGCGCACGCCAGCGACATCATCTTCAAACTGCGTCACGAAATCGCGGCCAAGGCCAAATACAAGCTCATCAACCAAAAGACGGGAAAACCCCTCAAAGTGGTGGAACATATCGGCTGCCACTACGCCAAGATGTTTCCGCACAAAGGTGTGGGCGGTGCCGAATATCCCTACGTGCTGGCGGGCATGGTGGAGGCCTGGGGCGGCGAGGTGGTGGATTATCCCGAGCGCCGGCATTGCTGCGGCTTCGGTTTCCGTCAGTATTTCGTCAAGTCGAACCGCGGCTATTCGTTGTCGAACACGCACAAGAAGTTCGAGTCGATGGAGCCTTTCAAGCCCGATATGATTATCACCAATTGTCCCGGATGTCCTTATTTCTTGGATCGTTGGCAGTATGTCATCGCCGAGAGCGAGGGCAAGACCTATGGCGAGGACGGGCATGGCATCCCCGTGTTCACCTACGAGGAGGTGGCGGGTTTGGTGATGGGCTACGACCCTTGGGATCTGGGCTTGCAGTTGCATCAGATAGGCCCCGAACCCCTTTTGGATAAAATGGGCATTCCCTACGACCCGCAGGCCAAGTACAAGGGGCTTGACGGCAAGGATCTGGGAAAACCCGAATTACCGCAAAACATCTGTTGCTGTTAATCATAAAGCCATGGAAGATGTAATCGTCATCATAGGAGGCGGACCGGCCGGGATGGAAGCCGCCTTGAGTCTGGCTGGAAAGGGCCATAAAGTGTATTTGGTGGAACGGACCGGCGCCTTGGGTGGGCATCTGGCCCGTTGGGACCGTCTGTTTCCCCAGCAGGACCCGGCGCAGGATATTCTGAACGAGATGTTGAACGGCATCCGGAATGCCGACGACAAGATAGAGGTTATCTACAACGCGCAGGTGCAGTCGGTCAAGAAGCGTATGCGCGGATTGGAAGTGATGCTGAGCAATCAGAAACAGATTCTCGCCGATGCGGTGCTGGTGTGCTGCGGTTTCGAGCTGTTCCGCGCCGAACGCAAGGAAGAATACGGCTATGGCATCTACGACAATGTGTTGACCTCCGCCGACTTGGAAGAACGTTTCCGGCAGAAGAAAGTGCTGTGCGCCGACGGCAGGGTTCCTGAAAAAGTGGCTTTCGTGCATTGTGTCGGTTCGCGCGACGAGAAGGTGGACCACAACTATTGTTCCAAGGTTTGTTGCGTGACGGCGGTGAAGCAGGCCTGCGAAGTCAAGGAGCTTTATCCGCAGGCGGAAGTGTTCAACCTCTATATGGACCTGCGTATGTTCGACCGCTATTTCGAGCAGATGTACCATAAGGCGCAGAGCCATTACGGGGTGCATTTTGTGCGCGGCAGGCTTTCGGAAGTGTCCGAGACCGCCGACGGCAGGTTGCAGATAAAGACCGAGGACACGCTTTTGGGGCGTCCGATGAAACTGACCGTGGATATGCTCGTGCTTATGGTGGGTATGCAGGCGTGCGCCCAGACGGAGGAACTGTCGGAGAAGTTAGGCCTCAAGGTGTCTGCGTCCGACCACTTTTTCGAGACGAAAGACCTTTTCCTCAAAGGCAATTTCGCCCACACCAAGGGCATTTTCCTGGCGGGCGCGTGCACGGGTCCCAAGTCTTTGCCCGATACCTTGCAGGATGCCCGTTCCGCCGCCGAGAGCATTCACCGGTTTCTGACCGCATAATAGAGAACGAGGCTATGAAAGACTTTGGTTTCGGAATCAAGAAGAGCGGCGTTATCGATCTGGACAAGGCCGATATGTCGCTCTTGCGGGAAATCGCGGCGGAAGAACCGAGTTTTCTCCATTGTTTTTATTGCGGTACCTGCACCGCCACCTGTAGCGCCGGCAAATACACGGGTTTTAACCTGCGGCGTCTGCAACTGCTCATCAAGCGCGGACAGTTGGACGAAGTGGCCGAGCGCATACCGGAATGTATGCTTTGCGGCAAATGCCAATGGGTATGCCCCAAAGGGGTCAACACGCGCCATGTCGTTATGCTTGTAAACAAGAAGCTCCATGCACGAAAGATTCGCTAATGCCTACGATCCGTTTGTGATTCCCTACATGATAGGCTATGTCTTCGTTCTGGCCTATCTGGTGATCGCTTTGGTTACGGTGGTGAAGAACCTGCCGATGAGCGACCGCAAGAAGATGCTCCGGCATCTGTTCAGCTACAAGCTGTTCATCACCATCAAGGATATATTCGCCGACTGCCTGCTGCACGTCAAGATCTGGAAGAAGAACAGGATGCTGGGCTATATGCATTCCAGCATCGCTTTCGGCTGGTTCATGCTGATTCTGGTGGGGCATATCGAGATTTTCTTCTTCGCGCCGCATCGGGTCAACCTGCCGTGGTATCCCATCTTTTTCCGCTACTTCATTATGGAAACGGAGACCACGATGCGTGGAAGCGTATTCTTTTTCCTGATGGACTTTTTCCTGCTCATGGTGCTGTCAGGCATCGCCTTGGCGATGATAAAGCGCATCCGCAGGCGGTTTTTCGGTATGAAACGCACCACGCGGCTCAAATGGAACGACCAATTGGGCATGTATGCGCTCTGGTGCATCTTCCCCTTGCGTTTTCTGGCGGAAAGCTTCACCTCGCATATCAGCGGGGGCAGTTTCCTGACGCGCGGTTTCGGCATGGTGTTCGACTGGTTCAACCAGTTCATCAACAACGATGCCTTGATACGTCCCATGTGGTGGGCGTATTCGATTGCCCTCATGGTGTTCTTCCTGACCTTGCCGTGGAGCCGTTTCACGCATATCCTCTCGGAAGTCCTTCTGATTTATATGCGCAATGCCGGTATCCGCGAGACGCAAAAGAATAACGGTTATGCGGGTGTGGAGATTTTTTCGTGCTCCCGCTGCGGCCTCTGTCTCGACCCTTGTCAAATGGTGTCGTCCGCTTCGTTGCGGCAGATGGCTTCGGTGGAATTTACGCGCAATGTCCGTCTGCGTCAGGACAAGCAGGCTATGGAGGCGGCCTCCTACTGCCTGATGTGCGACCGTTGCGTGCAGGCTTGTCCGGTGGGGGTCAATTCGGTGCGGCTCAAACTGAATCTGAAATCGGCGGATGTCAAGTATGCGTATCCGGACCGGTATGATTATGTGGAGGGGACGGCCCGGCAGATTTCTCCCGCTTCGGCCTGGGCCGATATATTGCACCGTGCGCCCGAGGAAGCGCCGGGCCCGGCCTCCAAGGAAAACGGCCGCCCCGAAGTGGTCTATTTTGCCGGCTGCATGAGTCATCTGACCCCGAAGATAGAACAGTCGATGCTGCGGATTTTCGAGGCCGCCGACGTAAATTATACGTTCTTGGACAAAGACGGCGGCATCTGCTGCGGCCGTCCCATGATGCTCTCGGGCGACAGGACGGGAAGCGAACAGCTGGTGGCCAAGAACACCGAGGCCATTTTGGCCACGGGTGCCAAGGTGTTGGTTTGCTCCTGCCCGATCTGCTACAAGATTTTCAAGGATACCTACAAGCTCGAAGGCGTGCAGGTGCTGCATCATACCGAATATATCCTGCAACTTATGGAAGCGGGAAGAATCACGGTGCGCAAGAGTGCCCAAAAAGGGGTATATCACGACCCCTGCGAGTTGGGACGGCATTCGGGCATCTACCGTCAGCCGCGCGACATCCTGTATCGGGTGCTGAACCTGCAACAGACCGCCTACGAGGGCAAGGACGCCCTTTGTTGCGGACACAGCATGGCCTCCGAGGGAATGCCCTACAAGAAACGCCGCATGATTGCGCGGGATGCCTTGCGCAAGATGACAGAAAATCCCGTGGATGTGCTTGTTACGGCCTGTCCGTCGTGCAAGCGCTCGTTTGCCGAAATCGGCTCTACGGAGATAAGGGATATTGCGGAAATCGTTTGCGAACAGTTAGTGAAGCGATAGTCTGCCTTGGTAGGTGGCGCGTTCTTCGAGGCGTTTTTCGATGAGGCGGAGAATGGCGTCGGTGCGGATGTTTCCGCCGAAGATAGGGCCGGCCTGAAAGCGGGGAGGGGCTTCGGAGGCCAGGCGTTCGATGCGGATGCGCGGGGAAAGCCGCTCCAAGAAATCTATCACGAAATCCACATATTCGTTCAATTCAAAGAAACGGAACGAGGCCGGGTCGGCTTGGTATATCTTTTCCAGCGCCGTATCGCGGATAATTTGCAGTTGGTGCAGTTTGAGCGAGCCGACGGGCAGCCCCGACAGGATTTCCGCTTCGGCCAATTCCTCCTCCCGACTCTCGCAGGGAAGCCCCAAGATAAGGTGCGTGCCCGTGCTCAATCCTCTCTCGGCGGCCATGTCGAACGCCTTTTTCGCACAGGCGAAATCATGCCCCCGGTTCATCCAGCGCAGACTTTTGTCGTAGCAACTCTCGATACCCATTTCCAAGTGCACCATGTGGCTTTCAGAGAGCCGCGCCAGGTAGTCCAAAATCTCTTCGTCGACACAGTCGGGGCGCGTGCCGATGGCCAGCCCCACCACACCGGGCACGGCGAGCGCCTCCTCATAACGCCGTTTGAGTACCGAAAGGGGCGCATAAGTGTTCGAAAATGCTTGGAAATACGCCAGGTATCGGGGCGAATGGCGGTATCGCCACGCATGGAATTCCTTTCCTTCTTCAAGCTGTTGCGGGATAGACTTCTCCACCCGACAATACGAGGGATTGAAAGCCTCGTTGTTGCAGAACACACAGCCGCCCGTGCTTTTGGTGCCGTCGCGGTTGGGACAGGAAAAACCCGCGTTTACCGACAGTTTCTGCAAGCGGAAACCGTAGCGGCCGCGCAGGTAGTCGCTGTAGGCGTTGAAACGGCGGCTGTTGCCCCAGGGAAAAATCTCTTTTGCGGCCTCCGCCATAGCGCTTACTTGTCTTTTTTAGGATGATTGGCGGAGTTGTAGATGACGGGTGTATAGGAAATCGTCACGTAGCCGTAGTGGGGCAGGCGGGACTGGCCGGAGGCGATGCCGCTGAGGGTCTCCAAGGCCTGGGTGCGCGAATGGATGGCGTAACCGCAGTGCAGGAACACATCGGGACGGATATGGTATTTGTAGACCAAGGCCATTTCCAGCCCCAGATCCTTGCTTGGCACGTTTTCTATCGTGTTGGCGGCCCAGAAGTAACGGGCGTTGAGCATAACGGAGTGTCCTTTGGCCGGGTGACAGTCGAGCGTGAGGTAAGGCTGGTGGTAGCCCGAGCCTAAGGTGATGTCGTGCCGACCCGAACCGGAAAAGAGGTCTAAGATACCCAAGTAGGAATGGCTGC
>CAZEOJ010000085.1:0-6713 GCA_964513825.1 uncultured Bacteroidaceae bacterium | reverse complement strand
TTACCGGAACATGGCGGTGGCGCGGTCGAAGATGCCGTTGCACCAGGCGAGGGTCATGCCGTAGTTGCTTACCGGTATCTGATTCTTTACAAGCGCCTTGATACGGTTCTCGAGCTGACGGGCGCTGACCATGCACCCCCCGCACTGCACGGCCATAGCGAAGCCGGAAAGGTCGTCGGGCAGCGGGTCGAGCCCCGAAACATAGACGAATTCGAGCTTCTTTCCCGTCTTGGCCTGCAAAAGCGCGGGCAGTTTGACCCGACCGATATCGTGGCAGTTGATCTGATGCGTGCAGGATTCGAGCATAAGCACCCTGTCGTGGTCTTTGAGCTTGGCCAGATGCGAAGTGCCGGCCAGATAGTGCTCGAAATTGCCTTTCTGCTTGGCCAGACAGATGCTGAAACTCGTCAACGGACAGGTATCGGGAATTCTTTTGCTGACGGAGCCGAAAACCTGACTGTCGGTGATGACCAAAGCCGGCTTCTGACGGAGTTTCCCGAAAACGCCCTCCAACTCTTCCAACTGACACAGCACGGGCAACGCATGGAAATCGAGGCATTGACGCGCAAAAAGCACCTGCGGCAGAATAAGCCTCTCGGTGGGCGCCTCCCCGTCGATAGGACACACCAGCACCACACAGTCGCCCGCCTTGATAAGACCCTCCAACGCGGGACGAGGAGGGACGGCGGCCGCCCCGTGCTTTTCGTATAAGGCCCGCAAGGCCTTTAAGATAGGTTCGCAAGGATTCTTTTCCGCCTTTTGCGACAAGGTAGCCCCCTGCAACGGGGCGGCCGCCTCCAACGCCTCCCTCACGCTGAAATCCACCAACGGATTCTGCGGATAGAGCCGCGCGAGCATGGAGGCGAAACCGGGCGAGAGCGCCGACACATCGGCCTTGTTGTGCACAATAATAAAAGGTACGCTGTTTTCGGCCAGCAGACGGGCAAAATCCTTCTCGGCCTGGGCAAGACTGTTCTCGGAGATAAGCAGAATGGCCATATCCAACCGCTGCACGTAGTCGAACGTCTTTTCGACACGCATCTTTCCCAAATCGTCGGCCTGCACCTGTTCGTCAAACCCCGCCGTATCCACAAACACGCACTTGCCTATCCCGAAAATCTCGCACGATTTCTTGACGGGGTCGGTGGTGGTGCCGGGGGTGTCCGAAACAATGGAAATATCCTGTCCGGCAAGCAGATTCATCAAACTGCTCTTGCCTTGATTGCGCTTGCCGAAAATACCTATATAAACTTCGTCTTTCTTCATATCACGGGCTTTTTTATGGTGGGTTCCAGACCCCTAATTTACGAAAATTGCCAATGCGTGGCGGAATCCTTATTTTTGCCGTATGATGAAGATTCCTCCTTTTTTGGAAAAAGGCCAGACGGTGGCTGTGGTTTCGCCCGCCGGCCGCATCCGCACGGACTGCCTGGAAAGAGCCGTGGCCACGATGCGCCGCTGGGGCTTGGACTGCCGTATCGGAAAACATGTGTTGGAACAGCACGGCCCGTGCGCCGGCAACGACGAAGCCCGTCTGGAAGACTTGCAGGAAGCCTTGGACAACCCCGACGTAAAAGCCATTATCGGCACGCGGGGAGGCTACGGCTCGGCCCGCCTCATCGACCGCATCGACTTTTCCCGATTCCTGCAAAACCCCAAATGGCTTGTGGGATTCAGCGACATCACGGTGTTTCATTCCCACTTGCAGAACCTCGGTGTGGCCAGCCTTCATGCCTGTATGCCGCAGACCTACCCTCCCGTGGGCTCGCCTCACTACGGCGCCTCGGTGGAGAGCCTGCGCAAAGCCTTGTTCGGCGAGCCCCTCTCCTATCGCTTCGCAAGCCGTCCCGCAAACCGCGCGGGCGAGGTGACGGCACCCGTGGCGGGAGGCAATCTTTCTATCCTGTACAGTCTGCGGGGCTCGGCCTCCGACCTGCAACCCGACGGAAAGATTCTCTTTCTCGAAGACCTCGACGAATTTGATTATCATATAGACAGAATGTTGCTGAACCTGAAACGGAGCGGCTGGTTCGAGCGGATTTCGGGGCTGATCGTGGGGGCTTTCACCGCCGTGAAAAAAGGCGCCAATCCGTGGCAGGGCGACGTATGGGATATGATAAAGGAGTACACAGAACCCTATTCCTATCCGGTATGCTACGGCTTCCCCGCCGGCCACGTCCCCTACAACCACGCGCTCTACATGGGCGTTCCCGCCCGCCTGCAAGTGAGCGACACGCCCGGCGTGGATTCGTCCCTCCGCTTCCTAATCTAACGTACTATGGAAATGAAACCTCAGAACGCCCGCCAGATGGAATTGTTTTCGAGCGCGGTGAGCCTCTCGGACATGGAGATTTTCATCTTTCCCGAGTTGATGTACGCGCTTGTGCTGGCCAACATCATGTCGCCCGAAATCTGGAAATGGAGGGAGGAGGACTGGTTCCGCGACATCGAGAAGAAATCGCTTTCCTACCGCACCAACCGCGTCAAGCAATACATCATGGATCATTATGTGTTCAACCTCGATCTGGAAACGTGGGGGTTGACCACCAAAGAACGCGAAATGGCGCGTTTTCGGGATTTCATAAGCCCCGAGGCCTTGGCGCAGTCGAACGCCCTGTTCGGCTACGAGGGCGACAAATACTATTACGATGTGGATATACGCCGTCATTTCGGCTTAGATAAATATACCACCGAGGTGATTCCTTATTGGAAGACCGAGACGGTGGAGGCGATGAATGCCTTTACGTTCAAGGAGGGCTACCAAGGAGGCGCGGGCGAATGTGTGTCGCTTTCGGCCTTGTATGTGGCGGCTTTGTTTATCGTGGGGCGTATGCCTTTGGACAATATGTTCATGATTGGCACGCCCTTGCATTCGCAGAACTTCTTGGCCGAGAAAGACGGGCTTCTGACCAACAACCGCCGTCTGGTGACCAAGAAGATGTGGTATAACGGCACCGAGCTGTCGGCCAAGGCGCGGCGGAGCATCGAGAACGAGCGCATCACGATTGTGTCGCATCTGAGCGGGGTGATGCATACTTTCTATAAGGAGGCGAGCATAGACCCCGAGCGCTATGCGTTCTTTGAACGGAAGTTCAAGGAGTTCCTCCATGCCGACCTGTCTTTTGAATATTTTGTAAATTTCCTTTACAGCCGCGAGAAGTATTGGGGCGGATTCCAATACCGCCACATGCGCAACGGCAAGGAATGCTACATTCCGCTCTCGTGCATCTTCAACACGCAGCGCAACAGCAAGAACCGCTTTGACAACGAGAGCCGCCCGGCGCTTATCGACGAAATGGACAGCACCTGTTTCTCGCTTTCGCCTCATCCCGATAAAATCCTCATCAACACGCTCGAGGAGGATTTGGCCGAGGGAAAGACCGACCGTGTGTTTGCCTGCGGTTTCTCCGACGAACTGCGGGCGTTTCTGCACACCGAGCCGCGTCTGCCCAAAGTGGAGGAAAAGACGTTTATTCCGGGAACGGGGTTGCAGTTTTCGCCGCAACAGAGCCGCGAGGAAATCATCGCCTATCTGCAAGAAAAAGCCCGCGGGGGCAATGCGTTGGCCATACTGAGTTTCTACGCGCGCCGCGATATGGCGCAAACCGACTGGACGCCTTTCATCAAGGCGGCGGTGGAACGCAATCCTGTCTGCCGTCTGGCCTGCAAGGACATGTCTTTGCCGCAAATCGAAGCCGTCTTGAAAGCGATGCCCGACGAATCTATCTATCCGGAAGCGGAAAGGCTGGCCCAACCCGACGAAGTATGGAATTTCGGGCGGGGCGACGGCTTGGAGAAAGCGTTTTTATTCTGGAATCTGATTAGGGGACGCTTCGCCGACGCGCGGGCGGACCTGTACGTGGGTGAGGGAAAGGTGAAGTTGGTGTGCCGCACGCCCGATGCGCGGGAAATCCATTGTTTCGAGGCCCGTAGCGCGAAAAAACTCAATGCGCGGTTTTCTCTTTGATTTTTTGTAAATTCGCGGGTTTGTGTCCGCCCGCCTCCAAACAAGGCCGGCAGGCAACAAATGAGCAAGAAATAAAACATTATACGTTATTATGAAACGAATTTTTATGCTTCCCTTGGCGGCCTTGGCCATCCTGGGGGTATCATGCAAAAGCAACGGAACAGTGGAAAACACAACACAGACCTTGGATTTGGCCAATATGGACACCACGGTCAACCCCAAAGAAAATTTCTATCAGTATGCCTGCGGGGGCTGGATGGAAGCGCACCCGCTTACGGGCGAATACTCGCGCTACGGTTCTTTCGACAAGTTGGGCGAGGACAATCAGAAACAAATCAAGGAACTGGTGGAGGAACTGGCCGCCAATGCGGGCAGCCGCAAGGGTGACGCCAAGAAAATCGGCACCTTGTTCAATCTGGCTATGGACTCGGCCACGCTGAACGCGCAGGGTTACGAACCTCTCAAAGAAGATTTGGCGGAAATCGAGGCGATTTCCTCGCACGCCGACGCGCTCGACATGCTTGTGAAGATGCACAAGGAATCGGCCAACCCGTTCTTCGCCGCCTATGTATCGGGCGACCCGGGCGACAGCAAGAACAATCTCTTCCAACTCTATCAGGCCGGCACCACGCTGCCCGACCGCGACTACTACATCGAACCCAAGCACAAGGCTATCTACGAGGCCTACACCAAGCACATGCAGAAAATGTTTGAGCTCTGCGGTTTCGATGCCGAGACGGCGGCCGCCAAGTGCGAGAAAGTGCTGAAAATAGAGAACGCTTTGGCCGAAGCGCAATACGACAAGGTGCTGTTGCGCGACCCGAGCGCCAACTACGACAAGATGACCGTGGAGGAACTGGTGGAGGCCGCTCCGCAATTTCCGTGGAAAGAATATGTGAAGGCGCTTTCGCCCAACCACGAAATCAAGGTGCTTTCGGCCGGTCAGACCAACTTTATGAAGGCTATGGCCAAGATTTTCGCCGAAAGCGATGTGGAAAGCCTCAAAGCGTATTTCGAATGGAATCTGATTCACAGCGCCGCCGGTTATCTGAGCGACGATCTCATTGCCGAGAACTTTGATTTCTGGGGCAAGACCATGTCGGGACAGACCGAACAGCGTCCGCGTTGGAAACGTGCCGTAAACTCGGTGAACGGGGTGCTCGGCGAGGCCGTGGGCAAGATGTATGTGGAGAAATACTTCCCCGCTTCGGCCAAGAAACGTATCCGCGAACTGGTGGAGAACGTGCGTCTGGCCTTGGGCGAACGCATGGCCGAAAACACGTGGATGGCCGACTCGACCAAACAGAAAGGACAGGAGAAACTGGATGCCATTTTGGTGAAGGTGGGCTATCCCGACACCTGGCGCGACTACGGCAAGTTGAAAATCGACGGCAGCGAAAGCTACTGGACGAACATCAAACGTGCCTCGCGTTTCGAAATGGATTATATGATGAGCAAGCTGGGTAAGCCCGTCGACCGCAACGAATGGTTGATGAACCCGCAGACGGTGAACGCCTACTACAATCCCACCACCAACGAAATCTGCTTCCCCGCCGCCATTCTGCAACCGCCTTTCTTCTATCCCTATGGCGACGACGCTATCAACTACGGCGGTATCGGCGTGGTAATCGCCCACGAATTGAGCCACGGTTTCGACGACAAGGGCCGCCTATATGACAAGGACGGCAACATCAACGACTGGTGGGGCGAAGAAGACGCCAAGAATTTCGAGGCGCGCGCCCAGCTTATCGTAGACCACTTCAACGGCATCGAGGTTTATCCCGGTCTGTTCGCCAACGGCCCCTTGACCTTGGGTGAGAACATCGCCGACAACGGAGGTGTGAACGTATCGTTCGCCGCCTTGCAGAAAGCCTTGAAGAAACATCCTGTGGGCGACATCGACGGCTTTACGCCCGCCCAGCGTTTCTTCCTTTCGTATGCCAACCTGTGGGCGACCAACATCCGCGACGAGGAAATCCAGCGTCTGACGATGCTCGACGTCCACTCGCTCGGCAAATGGCGTGTAAACGGCACCCTGCCGCACGTAGACGCTTTCCTGGAAGCTTTTGACATTCAGGAGGGCGACCCCATGTGGCTCGCTCCCGAAAAACGCGCTCATATCTGGTAAACGGCTTTTTCAATCGAATTATGGAAAGTTTGGCTTACTTACAGAAGCAAATCCGCGACATTCCCGATTTTCCCAAGAAAGGGATTCTCTATCGGGATCTGACCACTTTGTTCAAGGATCCCCGCGCCATAGAAATCGCCACCGACCTGTTGGTGCGCCGCTATGCGGGCAAGGGCATCACCAAGGTGGTGGGCATAGAATCGCGCGGATTTATTTTCGGCAGTATCCTGGCCTACAAACTCAACGCGGGATTTGTGCCCGTGCGCAAGAAAGGAAAGTTGCCCGCCGACAAGATCAGCACCACCTATACGTTGGAATACGGAGAGGACAGTATCGAGATGCACCGCGACGCGCTGGTGCCCTCGGACAAGGTGCTGTTGCACGACGACCTTCTGGCCACAGGGGGCACCACCGTGGCGGCGCTCAAACTCATCAAGGAGTTGGGAGTGACCGATATACGGGTGTGCTTTCTGCTTGAATTGGAGGCGATGAAAGGGCGCGACAGGATAGGTCCCGCCCACGAGGTATACTCACTTCTTTCGTACTGATAATCGGTTCGGGCTGCTGCTCAAGGCAGCAGCCCGGAAACGTCCAAGCCCCGCTGCATCATACCGCGTA
>CAZEOJ010000084.1:0-6856 GCA_964513825.1 uncultured Bacteroidaceae bacterium | reverse complement strand
GAAGCCCATCCGCAGTACGAAAAACACAAAATCATCGAACGTATGGTAGAACCCGACCGTATCTTCACCTTCCGTGTGGAATGGGTGGACGATAAGGGCGAGATTCAGATCAACACCGGCTACCGCGTTCAGTTCAACAACGCGATCGGACCCTACAAAGGCGGTCTGCGTTTCCACCCCAGCGTTAAGCTCGATACCCTCAAGTTCCTGGGCTTCGAACAGACGTTCAAGAACAGCTTGACCACGTTGCCTATGGGCGGTGGCAAGGGTGGTTCCGACTTCAACGCCAAGGGCCGTTCCGACAACGAAATCATGCGTTTCTGCCAGGCTTTCATGATGGAGCTGCAGAAATACGTAGGTCCTGAAACCGACGTTCCCGCCGGCGATATAGGTGTAGGTGGCCGTGAAATCGGTTACATGTACGGTATGTACAAGAAACTGCGCAGAGAGAACACCGGCGTTCTCACCGGCAAGGGTGCCGGCTGGGGTGGTTCTATCCTCCGTCCCGAAGCTACCGGTTTCGGTGCCGTTTATTTCGTAGAACACATGCTCAAGGCCCACAACATGGACATCAAGGGCAAGACCGTGGCCGTTTCCGGTTTCGGTAACGTGGCCTGGGGTGCTGTGACCAAGGCTACCGAACTGGGTGCCAAAGTGGTTACGATTTCCGGTCCCGACGGTTACATCTACGATCCCGAAGGCTTCAACCAGGAAAAGATCAACTACATGCTCGACCTGCGCGCCAGCAACAACGACGTGGTGGCTCCTTTCGCCGACAAGTTCAAGAGTGCCAAGTTCGTGGCCGGCAAGAAACCTTGGGAAGTGAAGGTGGACATCGCCATGCCTTGCGCCACCCAGAACGAACTTCGCGAAGAAGATGCCAAGGCTTTGATTGCCAACGGCGTTACCTTGGTTGCCGAAGTTTCGAACATGGGTTGCCACGCTGACGCGGTAAACGCTTTCATCGCCAACAAGACCATCTTCGCTCCCGGCAAGGCGGTCAACGCGGGCGGTGTTTCGGTTTCGGGCTTGGAAATGAGCCAGAACGCCGAAAAACTTTCGTGGACGGCTGCCGAAGTGGATGCCAAACTGCACCAGATTATGGCCAGCATTCACGAAAACTGCGTGAAGTACGGCAAGGACGGCGGCTACATCAACTATGTGAAGGGCGCCAACATCGCCGGCTTCATCAAGGTTGCCGACTCCATGATCGAACAGGGCGTTTGCTAGTGTTTCGTCATGATAATGAAAAGGGCGGTCTTGCGACCGCCCTTTTTTTATTTGCATGGAAAAATGTTTACCTTTGCAGTTTAGCCTTGGATTGAAGAAAAAACCTATGATGAAAGCAGCAGGCAGGTTTTTGTTTTGCGTCGTTCTGGCGGCGGTGTCGGTGTCGTGTTTCCGTAAGGAAGACTTCGATATGGATAGATTGGCTTCCGACTCCATCCGTTACGATATCGCCATGCCCCTTGTCGACGCCCGCCTCACGATAGAGAACCTTATCGACCCCAAAGGCGGTCTGTTCGTGCCCGACGAAAACGGTCTGCTTCATTTGGTCTACACCACTGAGCCTTACGAAAAGAAGTTCATCGACAAACTCACCTTGGGAGACCACTACATCGGCATAGGCGAAAGCGGCATTTCCTACAGACGTTTTGATACTCTTTTGGTTTTCACTTCCCGCGATTCGATGGCTTTGGAGACCCGCAACCTGCCCGCCGGCACCGAAATCAAGAAACTGTATCTGCATTCGGTAAAGTTGAGTTTCACCGTCACCAACCGATTCAAGGATCCTTTGGACTGGACCCTCCGTTTTCCCAACGTAAAGGATGCCTCGGGCGCGGTGCTTTCCGTGCAGAGACGTCTGGAAGGCGACAATACCGAGGAAATCGTGATGGAATATCCGCGTATCTGCATCGAGATGGAGGGGACTGTGCCTTATGTGCTGCGCGAGAGCGAGGCGCGGGTGGATATGCGGGGTATGAAGGAGGACAGTGTGTGGTATCGGGGTAGTTATAACATTCAAGGTAATTTGGGCAATCTGCTTTTCGAGAGGTTGGAGGGATATATGGGCAAGGTGGGTTTCTCTTTCGATGGATTTATGCCTATAGAGGGGCTGGGTCTGGAGCGAATGGATGATGTCAAGTTCAACGCCGCCACCATCAATACCGATTTGTTGATGAAAGGCGTGAGCGCGCCCGCCCGTCTCGAGAAAGCCTCTATTGTGATTTACAATCAAAAGGGTACGCAGGATTTGGAGATTTTTGAGCCGGGATACGAGGTGCCCTATCCTGCCTTCGACAAGGTGCCTTTGGAAGAAGAGACCCTTACGAAGACCGATGTGAGAGATGTGTTGGTGGACCGTCCCACGCGCATTTCTTTTGCGGTGTTGGGTATGTTGAATCCCGACAGCGAGAAAGACCAGTTGCAGGCGGTTGAACAGGATGCCCGCATCCGCATGACGCTTGCCTGCGATGTGTCGGCTTGGTTTTCGGCAAGCAACTACACGCTGACGGATACCATGGCTGTGGCGTTCGACGGAATCGGCGACGACACAGAGGTGGATTATTTCAACCTCAAGACCATCTTCAAAAACGCATTTCCTTTGGATTTCGATGTGGATCTGATGTTTTTGAAACGTGACTACAGCCCGGCGCTCGTGTTGTTCGAGGACCGTTTTGTGGAATCGGCCGCCGTAGGGCCCGAACCCGACCTGCATGTCACCACGCCCACTGTGCTTACTTTCGAAGACGAACTGGACGACGAGCAGGTGGCGGCGGTACGGGAGGCGGCCTATGTGGTGATCCGCGCCCGGATAAACTCCTACCAGAAGGGTGACGTGAAGATTTATATGCCTTCCGAGAACGAGGGCTTTTTCAACGCCAAGGTGGGTTTCAGGACCAAGATAACGCAGTCGAATTTGTATTAATATAAGATGAGAGCAGGAAGCAACAGGAAAGGATTTGTGGCGGCGCTGGTGATGACGGCGCTCTTGTGCCTGCCCGCCGGGATTTCGGCGCAGTCGGCGGCGAACCTCTATTTTATGGAGATTTCCACGCAACGGCAGGCCTATAATCCCGCTTTCATCGCACCTTACGAAACCTCCCTCACCATTCCCTTTTTAGGAGGGCTCCACGCGCAGGTAGACAATAATTTCTTTTCGTGGAACTCGTTGGTGACCCGCGACGAACGCGACAGCCTGCATCTGGATGTACAGAGGGTGGTGGGCAAGGCGGGCAACAACGCGCGTATCATGGGTGAGGCCGATGCCGAGATTTTCCGTTTTTCGTGGCGCAGGGGGCGCGATAACTTTCAGGTGGGTCTGAACGTACATGCCGATATGCAGCTCATCCTCAAAAAAGAAACCCTTACGTTTCTGATGCAGGGCCCCGGCGCGCATATAGGCGACAATATGCTTACGGGCAACCGTATCGACTTCAACAGCTATGCGGCCCTGTATTTCGGCTATGCCCGTCAGCTGTCCAAGCACCTTACCGTGGGTGGCCGCGTCAAGGTGTTGCAGGGGCTTTGGAACCTGCATACCGACAACCTCGCCATCGCTTTCGACATACAGAATTCCGACATGAGCAACCCCGATGTGGTTCCCTACCGCTACGAACTCGGGGTAGGCGGGCGTCTGCTGACCAATCTTCCGCTCGACATTCCCAACCGCAAGATAGGGTCTTTGGCTTTCCCGCTTCTGAGCATGGGGGCGGCCGTCGACCTCGGCGTGAGCTATGATTTCGGAAACTGGAACGTGTCGGGTGCGATACGCGACTTGGGTTTCATTGCCTGGGGCGACGACCACGCCGCGCAATACCGCTCGTACAAGGGTATGGACGATTGCCATTTCAGCGGACTGCATACGGACGAGTTCCTGAATGACGATTTCGAGATAGGTAAATATATCGTCAATACCTTCACGGGGCTTCTCGATAGCCTGAATTTTAGGCAGGACACCGCCAAGAATTCCTACGTCCGTGCGCTTCCGGCGCGTTTCACGGTGTCGCTTTCCTATACGCTGCTCGACATCCACACTTTCGGCGTGGTGTTCAACGGAATGTTCTACAACAAGTACTTCGCGCCCGAGCTCATGGTTTCCTACACCTGTATCCCGGGCCGCAATTTCGGGGTCTGCGTGAGCAATACCTTCTCATCGGGCAATATGCTGGGCTTGGGTGTGGCGTTTGTGGTCAATGCGGGACCGTTGCAGATTCATCTGGGTCTGGACCGGCTCAATTCGTTCAATGTGGCGGGGATGCGTACCGTCAATCTGAATTTCGGGCTCAATCTTGTCTTGGGCAAATCGCGCTATGACTGGTACACGGGAAAAAGCATGTAGCGGGACGCCTTGTGTGCCTGATGCTGCGGCGGGGGTGGCTTTGCTGCGGCGCTTCTTTACGAATCTTACCGAGCGGCAACTATCCCGTTTCGAGGCTTTGGGGGCGCTCTACGGAGAGTGGAACGCCAAAATCAATGTGATTTCGCGTAAGGATATGGACAATTTCTACGCCCACCATGTGCTGCACAGTCTGGCCATCGGGCGGGGCGTGCGGTTCCTGCCGGGGAGCAGGGTGGTGGATGTAGGCACGGGGGGCGGGTTTCCGGGCATTCCTCTGGCGATACTCTTTCCTGAGACCGAGTTTACGTTGGTGGATTCCATCGCCAAGAAAATCAAGGTGGTGGAGGCCGTGAAAAATGCGCTGAACCTTACGAACGTGCATCCGGTCTGGGGGCGCGCGGAAAACCTCCCTTCGCGTTTCGATTTTGCCGTGAGCCGCGCGGTCTGCGCCATGCCCGAATTCCATACCTACGTCAAAAACCTCATATCCCCCGTGCACCAGCACCCTATCCGCAACGGCATCCTCTACCTCAAAGGCGGCGACCTGGCCGACGAATTGCGTCCGTTTGCGGGGCGGGTTCACGAATATCCTATCACAAGCCTGTTTGAGTTAGAAGGGGAACTGTTTGATTTTTATGAAACCAAAAAACTGATACACCTTGAGTTTTAATCTGATAGAAATAGACAAGGCCATCACGGTGGCCGTGAACAATTGGCGTTCCGACTGGGCCGATCAACTCATGATAACCCTCAGCGGCACATGGGTGTGGGCGCCGCTCTATGCATTTCTGATAGGTTTGATGATTTATCATTACCGCCGCGCTTCGTGGGTGGTGGTGTTGGGTGTGATTCTCCTGGTGGGGCTGGCCGACTGGACGAGCGTGCATTTTTTCAAGAATGTGTTTATGCGTCTGCGTCCCAGCCGCGATCCCTCATTGGAGGGGCTGCTGTTTCTGCCCCACGGTCGCGGGAGTCTGTATGGGTTCGTGTCCTCTCATGCGGCCAATCTTTTCGCCATCGCCGCCTATGTGACATGGACACTCAAAAAGCGTTTCAGGATATTCGGCTACGGCATCATGTATGTGTGGGCGGCGGTGATCGGTTACAGCCGCATCTACTTGGCGCGTCACTTTTTCGGCGATGTGGTCTGCGGCGCGTTGTGGGGGCTGCTTTTGGCCTGGGGTATGGCGTGGCTTATTCGTTCAGTGCTTTCCAAAGCATATCCTTCAGAGGCTCTATACCTGTGCCCGCCACCGAAGAAATCAAGACGAAAGGAAGGTCGGCGGGAAGTTGCTTCCTGAGCGCGGTTTCGGTTTTCTTTTTCTCTGCGGGAGAGAGCAGGTCGCATTTGGTTACGGCCAATACCCGTTGTTTGTCCAAGAGTTCAGGGTTATATTGCTCGAGTTCGTTGAGCAGGATTCCGTATTGGGTCGCGATGTCTTTCTCTTCGGAAAGACTGGCCATGAAAAGCAGCACCGCGTTGCGTTCTATATGGCGCAGGAAGCGCAGTCCCAAACCTTTTCCTTCGGCGGCGCCCTCGATGATGCCCGGAATGTCGGCCATCACGAACGATTTGCCGTCGCGGTAGCCCACCATGCCTAAGTTGGGCACGAGCGTGGTGAAAGGGTAGTCGGCGATTTCGGGCTTGGCGGCAGAGACCACCGACAGCAAGGTGGATTTGCCGGCGTTGGGAAATCCCACTAATCCCACATCGGCCAAAATCTTGAGTTCTAGGATTTTCCAGGCTTCTATGCCTTCTTCGCCGCTTTGGGCGTATTTGGGGGTCTGGTTGGTGGCCGATTTAAAAAAGTCGTTGCCTTTGCCGCCGCGCCCGCCTTTCATCAGAATCACTTCCTCTCCGTCTCGGGTCACTTCGGCTTCCACCTCGCCCGTCTCGGGGTCGCGCACGATGGTGCCCAGGGGCACTTCCACATAGATGTCCTTGCCGTCGGCGCCGGTCATGCGGTTTTCGCCGCCGTTGCCGCCGTTTTCGGCAAACAGGTGTTTGGTGTATTTGAGGTGAAGAAGTGTCCACAGTTGGGCGTTGCCTTTGAGGATGATATGGCCGCCGCGTCCGCCGTTGCCGCCGTCGGGACCGCCTTTGGGCGTTTTCTTGCTGCGGTAGAAGTGCATGGAGCCTGCCCCGCCGTTGCCCGAGCGGAAAAAAATCTTGACGTAGTCTACAAAATTGGAAGTCATGGCGTGTTCGCTGTTTGCGCAAAGTTACGCTATGGCGGCGATTTTACAAGGGTATTTGTTTATTCCGCAAAAATGTCTATCTTTGCCCTCCCGAACAAAAACGGCGCGATAGCTCAGTTGGTAGAGCAACGGACTGAAAATCCGTGTGTCACTGGTTCAATTCCAGTTCGTGCCACACCAAGCCGAGCCTCCATGCGGAGGCTCGGCTTTTTTTTTGTATAACGGTAGCTCGTCTTTTTTTTGTATCTTCGTTTTTCCTAAAAAATAAAGGATATGAAAAAACTCTTTTTCTTTTTTGCGCTGTTGATGGCGATG
>CAZEOJ010000083.1:0-7078 GCA_964513825.1 uncultured Bacteroidaceae bacterium | reverse complement strand
TAGAGGATTTTTCCTATACTCTGGGATGGCATCTCTCCTGCTTCATAAAGACGGTATTGGTTGATGCCAATACCCAGCAACGCACTCATTTTAGCGGCAGAAAACCTGCATCGTCTGCGCAAGGCCACGATTTCTTCCACGGTGGGAATATGGTGACGGTCGCGGTATTGTCCGTAGACCTGCAAGGTGCATAGCGCATCGCTCTCGTTGGTGGTAAAGCGTTCTCCGCTTTTTTGACATTGATACCAATAACTTGTATACGAATAGGTTTCACCTCGATACTCCGTTGTGGCAGGTTCACTGCAAAGCAGGGCAGTATCGTTGTCCGCAAACGGACTTTTCATCTTTTTCACCAACTCCGGAGTTTTCATGACTTATAACTATTCTTTAAACGGATAACGCATAGGGTGTTCTGCAATGTGAAACGAGATGCAGATTGTATGTTTTTCGGGTGCACCCATGCTTATCTTTATATAAACTTCCTGTCCTTTTACATCTTTGCCGAACACCCACATCTCTGTACCGTGATAGAGTTCATCTGCAAGGGGTCCCTGGCTGTAATCGCGCACTTCCAAACTGCGTATCACTTCCTTTCTATAACAGCTTGTGATGTCTAAGACAAATAACGTTCGCTCGTTTTTATCGTTTGCCCGCGTGCGGAAAACAATGTCGTAAATGTCAAGCTTGATTTTAAATTGCTCTAAAAAGCATTCAACGTCCCTTTTTGTTGTCATAATTTTAGTGCGTTCAAAATTACATAAATCCATTTCAAAATACAACTTTTTCGTTGCATTTCAGGCAAACCCTCCACGGGCTTGTCACCCTTATATCGTTTGAACTCGGATTTTATCGAAGTTTCGGGCGAAAAAGTTATTAACAACCACCCTTCTTGATAGAAACGAAGCGGCGGGACGGAGGGGCGAGCGTTTTAGACGGCATAAAAAAAAGCCCTCGGGATTCCGGGGGCTTTTTCTATGATTGGAGGTGGGATTATTCGGCGGGGGCTTTGGGCGTTTCGTACTTGAAGGTGTAGCCGATACCGATGTTCACGATTTCGCGGAACTGCACCTTGGGGCCCACGTCCACGCCGTTTTTGGTAAAGTGCACCTTGTCGTCGTATTTGAGCGAAGTGCCGATGACGGCGCTGAAGTATTCGTTGATAGCCATTTCAAGACGCACGTTCCAATCCACCACGATGTTGCCGAAATCCTTGCTGTAGGGGGTGAAGAGGGTGAGGTCGGTCTTGAGCGTCATATTCTTGTAGAACGTCCATTTGAGGCTGCCGGCCAACGACATACCGGGCTGGAACAGATAATGTTTGCCTTTCTCCACACCGAACTTGCCTTTGGCCGAGAGCGAATCGTCGAGCACAAAGGTGGTGCGGCAGTTGATGGGCGAGAAATAGACCGAAAGCAAATCGCGGAGTCTGTATTCCATACCGGCCGACACGTTCAGATAACCGGGAGCCATAATCGTGGAAATGTAGTTGTTGCGGTCTTTCTTGCGGTCGTCTATTTTCTCATAGCCACGGTCGTATTGGGTCTGGAATTCCACCAAGGCGGTATAGTAGAAGTGGTCGCCGGGCACGGCGTAGCCGTATTTGGTGGCGGCGTAGAGATTGTCGACCGTTTTGTTGAGGAGGTTGGTCGGATCCCATGTCAGACCGTATTGGGTATTGAGTTTGGCCTCCCATTTGTGGTTGCCGTTGATGTAGACGGTGTTGAAGTTGATGTAGGCGTTGCCCGCCACGGAGTTCTCACCGCCGGCCGCCCAGTTGATCATGGCTGCCTGCGCGGCGTTGATGCCGCCCGAGAAGTCGATGAGCCATGCAGGTGCCTGAGGTTCTGCGGCCGGCTTTTCTTTCTTCTCCTTTTTCTCTGCGGAAACGGAAACAAAGGCTTCCTCTTGATTGACTTCGCCTTCGGCAAAAGCATAGCCCGCGGGCAGGCACAAAGCGCCGACAACCAACACGGAAACGGTTTTGAGTAGACGTATCTGCATGATATTTAAATTTTTGTTTTACTTATACATAGTTTAATCGGCGCGAAAATACAAAATAAACGTAATTTTGTCTTCTAATTTCTTGTTCTATGGACAAAAAATGTGAAGCCGACAGGGCGGTACATCCCATTCCCTACCTCTTCGCGGGGCCTTGCAGCGCCGAATCGGAGGAGCAGATCTTTTCGGTAGCGGAATTCTTTGCCGGAAAGACGGCCCGGCCTTCCGCGAAGGGGGCGCCGGCGGACGCCGCGTCTACTCCCCTCACCGCCATTCGCGCCGGCGCCTGGAAACCCCGCACCCGTCCCGGCTGTTTCGAGGGGCACGGCGAAAAGGCGTTGGAATGGATGCAGCAAGCTCAGAAACAATATCATATACCTTTCATCACCGAAATCGCCTCGACCCGACATATCGAGCTCTGCCTCAAACATGATATCCAGCATTTTTGGATAGGCGCACGTTCTTCCTCCAATCCTTTTCTGATGGAGGAAATCGGGCGGGCGTTGGAGGGCAGTCCCCACCGGGTGTGGATAAAGAATCCTATCAGTCCCGACCTGGCTTTGTGGCTGGGGAGCATCGAGCGCATCGCCCGCAAGGGGAAAACGCCCGTGGGGGGCATTCACCGGGGATTCAGCATGTATGATTCCGCGCCCTACCGCAACGCGCCCATTTGGGAAATGGCCGTGCAGTTCAAGCGCGAGATGCCGGGTGTGCCGTTGGTGTGCGACCCCAGCCATATCGCCGGAGCAAGAGCTTATGTGCAGGAAATCTCGCAGTCGGCTTTGGATTTGGAGATGGACGGCTTTATGATAGAGGTTCACCCCACGCCTGTCTCCGCGCTCAGCGATGCCAAGCAGCAGCTTGATTTCAAGGGGTTTGAGGATTGGTTCGCGGCTTTGAAATTCCGCAAGAACATGTGTTCTTCTTCGCAAATCGAACAGATGCGGCGGTTGTTGGACGAAATCGACAGCGATCTCATTCAAATCCTCGCACACCGTATGGAGTTGGTGAAGCAGTTGGGGCGGCTCAAAAAGGATTCCAATGTGTCGGTATTGCAGTTCGACCGTTGGAACAAGGTGATGGAGCGGTGTTTGGGTCTGGCGCACGAGCGTGGTCTTGATGCCGATTTCATCAAGAAGCTCATGCACTGCATTCACGCCGAAGCGCTCCGCATCCAGAAGGATATTTAGCGTCTCCCACCGCACGCGGCTACTTGCGCTGTGGGCAAACGAGTTGTTCTCCGTGCTGCAAAGTGCCATGCATCCCGCGGTTTTGCTCGTTGTTTCGTCCGCGCCTCCGGCACAAAAAGGTGCGTGCTCTGCGGCGCGTCCGCCTCAACGGCAAAATAACGCGGGCAGACTTTAAGGCACTTCCGAACAACCACGTTTGCCCTATGTGTGGCCGTATGGAAACTTCTTAGAACTCTGCGGTCTGCGGGTAGCGGGGGAAGGGTATCACGTCACGGATATTGGTCATGCCTGTGATGAAGAGCAACAGGCGTTCGAAGCCGAAGCCGAAACCGCTGTGCGGCGCGGTGCCGAAACGGCGGGTATCGAGATACCACCACATATCCTTGTCGGGAATGTGCATTTCGGTGATGCGGCGCTGCAGTTTGTCGAAATCTTCCTCACGCTGCGAGCCGCCGATGATTTCGCCGATCTGCGGGAAAAGCACGTCCATGCCGCGCACCGTCTTGCCGTCGGCGTTCTGTTTCATGTAGAAAGCCTTGATATCCTTGGGATAGTCGGTGATGATGACGGGCTTCTTGTAGTGTTTCTCCACCAAATAGCGCTCGTGTTCGGATTGCAGATCCACACCCCACTCCACGGGATAGTCGAACTTGGCGTTGGAGGATTTGAGCACGTCCACCGCCTGGGTGTAGGTGATGCGTTCGAACGAGGTTTTGAGGATATTTTCCAGTCGGCCTATCAATTCCTTGTCGTAGGTATCGTTCATGAATTGCAGGTCGCTCATGCAGTTTTCGAGGGCATAGGAGGTGAGGTGCTTGAGAAAGGCCTCGGCCAAATCCATGTTGTCTTCGATTTCATAGAACGCCATTTCGGGTTCGTTCATCCAGAATTCGGCCAGATGGCGCGGGGTGTTGGAGTTTTCGGCGCGGAACGTGGGGCCGAACGTATAGATTTTGGAAAGCGCCATCGCGCCCAGCTCGCCTTCCAGCTGTCCCGAAACGGTGAGTTTGGTGGATTTTCCGAAGAAATCCTTGCCGTAGTCGATGCAGCCTTCTTGGGTTCTGGGCAGGTTCTCGAGGTCGAGCGTGGTCACCTGAAACATCTCGCCCGCGCCTTCGCAGTCGCTGCCGGTGATGATAGGCGTATGCAGATAGACAAAACCTCTTTCGTGGTAGAACTGATGCAGGGCGTAGGCCATAGCGTGGCGCAGACGCAACACGCAGCCGAAGGTGTTGGTACGCGGACGCAGGTGGGCTATCTCGCGCAGGAATTCGAGCGAATGGCCCTTTTTCTGCAAGGGGTATTTCTCGGGGTCGGCCTCTCCGTAAACCTCGATTTCGCGGGCCTGCACCTCCACGGTCTGTCCCTTGCCCATCGACTTGACCAAATCGCCTTTCACACGCAGGCAGGCGCCGGTGTTGATGCGTTTGAGAAGCTCCTCGTCGAAACCGCCGGGGTTTTCTTCGGTCTTCAAATCGGCCACCACTTGCAGGTTCTGCACGCAGGTGCCGTCGTTGAGCGCGATGAACGCCACATATTTGTTGCCGCGCTTGGTACGTACCCAAGCCTTTACGGTCACTTCCTTCTTTTCGCCCTCCTGCAAGGAAACTGCGAGCAGGTCTTTGATTTCGGTGTGTGTAAGCATTTCCGTCTTCTTTGATGTAAAACGTGCGAAATTACAAGAAATTCCGATAATTTCCGTATTTTTACACGAATCAAAACCACTCCAACCGCATAAAGCAGCTATGGTTATCACCGCACAAAACGTTCTTTTGATTGTCAGTATTTTGTTGTTCCTCGCCATTCTCGCGGGACAGACGTCCTATAAATACGGGGTTCCCGCCTTGATTTTGTTCCTTGGCGTGGGGATGCTGGCCGGCTCGGAAGGGGTCGGACACATCGAGTTCAACTACGAGAACGCCAGCACCGCCCAGTTCATAGGCACCATAGCCCTCTGCATCATCTTGTATTCGGGCGGCCTGGACACCAAGTGGCGCGACATCAAGCCTATCTTGGGCAAGGGCATCACCCTCTCCACGTTCGGCGTGGTGCTTACGGCGGCTTTCATCGGAATTTTCGTGCATCTGATCACCGATTTCACTTGGGCGGAATCGTTTCTGTTGGGTTCGGTGGTGTCTTCGACCGATGCGGCGGCGGTTTTCAACATTCTCAATTCCAAAAAATTAACCCTAAAAAACAATCTCAAGCCCCTCTTGGAGTTCGAAAGCGGCAGCAACGACCCTATGGCCTTTCTGCTCACCACGCTTTTCGTGGGGATGCTGGGGATGCAGTCGCTCTCGGTGTGGCAGGCCATCCTGACGCTTGTATGGCAGCTTGCGCTGGGTACGTTGTTGGGTTTTGTGATGGGCAAGGTGTCGACGATTTCCATCAACCGTATCAAGATAGGCCATTCGGGGCTCTATCCCGTGTTGGTCCTCGCCCTTGTGTTCATGACCTATTCCATCACCAACGCGGTGGGAGGAAACGGCTTCCTGGCCGTGTATATCTGCGGTATCTTCGTGGGAAACAAAAAAGTGGTGCACCGGCAGACCATCATGAGCAGTTTCGATGGTTACGCGTGGCTCATGCAGCTGGCGCTCTTCCTTACGCTCGGCTTGTTGGTCTATCCCAGCCATGTGTGGAGCGTAAAATGGATGGGGTTGTTGATTTCTGTATTCATTATCTTGGTTGCCAGACCTTTGGCGGTTTTCCTCTGTCTGTTGTTCTTCAAGAAAAAGACCGACTTGAAGAGTCAGGCTTTCATTTCGTGGGTGGGCCTGCGCGGGGCGGCTCCCATCGTATTCGCCACCTATCCGCTGTTGGCGGGTGTGGCGGTGGGCGACCAGGTATTCAGCATCGTGTTCTTCATCTCGTTCCTGTCTATGCTGGTGCAGGGCAGCACCATTCCCTGGCTGGCCTACAAGCTGCATCTGGCCATAAGTCTGCCGCCCTCGCTCCTGGCAAGGCGTGACTTGGATACCAAGACAGAAATGATTGAAATCGTGGTGCTGAAAGGGTCTCTTTTGGACGGAAAGAAACTGGTGGACGCCAACCTGCCCGACGATGTGCGCATCACGATGATTCTGCGCAGGGGAGAATATATCGTTCCTTACGGTCAGACTTGTCTTGAACCTCGCGACCAGCTCTTTATCCTCTGCAAGAATCCCGACGAGGTGCGGCACTTCCTGGAATAGTTACGCGCGCAGGAATTCCATCATCTTGGCCATCGCCCTACCCCTGTGGCTGATGCGGTCTTTCTCGGCAAGCGGAAGTTCGGCAAAGCTTTTCTCGTAGCCGTCGGGACGGAAGACGGGGTCGTAGCCGAAACCTTCCGAGCCCTGCCGCGCGGATAAAATCACGCCTTTCACCTCTCCGTCAAAATAGTGCACTTTATCACCTAATAACAAACAGATTACCGAGCGGAAACGGGCTTTGCGCGCGCTTTCTTCTGTGCAACCCGCCTGTATGAGATAGCGCAGGAGCCGGTCTACGTTTTCGTGAAAAGCGGGGTCGGGTCGGCGCAACGACACCTCATCCACATGCCCTGTCTCCTCGAAGTCGGCGGGCAGGTTGGCGTAGCGGGCCGAATAGATGCCGGGGCGGTTGTGGAGCGCCTCCACTTCCAGACCCGTGTCGTCGGAAAAACAGTCCACGCCGTATTTCTCGTGGATGAAGGCGGCTTTCTGCAAGGCGTTGCCTTCGAGGGTGTCGGCGGTTTCGGGAATTTCGCCGTGAAAGTTCAAGTCGTCGAGACTCTTTATCTCGAAACGGGATGCCAATAGGGTGTCTTCGGAAAAAATCTGCCTGATTTCCTCCACCTTGTGTTTGTTGTGGGAGGCGATATAGAGCGTTTTCATCACACGGGGGTTTTGACGGCAAAAGTAGCGTTT
>CAZEOJ010000082.1:0-7278 GCA_964513825.1 uncultured Bacteroidaceae bacterium | reverse complement strand
AAAAACAGCGTGATGAAGATACTTATCGCCCACCAGATACCGCGGTCGCCCTTCGCCAATGTGCCGGCCGATTGGACGCTTACCTTTCCCGAAGACGGACAGGACAAGTTCAGCCCCGAACGCCTGCGGGAACTGATTCCCGACTACGATGCCCTGCTGTCGTTCTTCACCGACCCTGTGCCCAACGATGTGATAGACGCCGGGCGTAACCTCAAATTGATTTCCAATTTCGGGGCGGGTTTCAACAATATCGACACCGCCTATGCCCGCAGCAGGAACATCGCCGTGACCAATACGCCCAAGGCGGTCTGCAATCCCACGGCCGAACATGCTATGGCCCTGATGCTGGCCGTCTGCCGCCGCATCGGCGAGATGAACATCAAGATCCGCTTGCAGAAAGAAGCCCTGTGGAAGACCGACACGCTCGGCCATACCTTGGAGGGCAAGACCCTCGGCATTATCGGAATGGGACGCATCGGGCAGAACTTGGCAAAGAAGGCCGAGGCGTTCGGCATGAGGGTGATTTATTGCAACCGTCATACCGAGGTGCCGGGCTACAAGCGGGTGGATATGGATACCTTGCTTGCCCAGGCCGACGTGGTGAGCGTGCATGTGCCGCTCAACGCGCAGAACACGCACCTGATAGGGGCGGAGCAATTCAAGAAGATGAAAAGTACGGCCTACTTTATCAATACCGCGCGGGGTGCCGTGGTCGACGAGGCGGCTTTGGCGGCGGCCTTGGAGAGCGGTCAGATCGCGGGCGCGGGCTTGGATGTGTTCGAGAAAGAACCGGCGGTAAGCGAAAAGCTTTATACGCTGTCGAATGCGGTGCTTGTGCCACATATCGGCACCGCCACCCACGAAACGCGCGAGGCCACGAGTGCGGAGGCGCTCGGCAACATCATCAGCTTCTTTGCGGGCAACCCCGTCAACGTGGTCAACTAAGCCCGTCCAGGCCTAATCCACGTCTATGTCCGTGCGGAGGTTTTCCATGATGAAACCCTGACGGTCGGGCGTGTTCTTGCCCATAAAGAATTCCATAGCTTCGCCTATTCCCTGGTCTTTCTTCATGATGACAGGGTCGAGGCGCATCTGCGGGCCGATAAACACCTTGAATTCTTCGGGAGAAATCTCGCCGAGACCCTTGAATCGGGTGATTTCGGGCTTTCCGCCCAGCGTTTCGATGGCTTGGGCGCGTTCGTCCTCGTTATAGCAATAGAGCGTTTTCTGCTTGTTGCGCACGCGGAAAAGCGGCGTCTGCAAGATATACAGATGTCCCGCCTTGACGATGTCGGGGAAGAATTGCAGGAAGAACGTGAGCAGCAACATGCGGATATGCATACCGTCCACATCGGCATCGGTGGCGATGACGATATTGTTGTAGCGCAGGTTCTCGATGTCGTCGCCGGCGTTCAAGGCCGCTTGCAGGAGGTTGAATTCCTCGTTTTCGTAGACAATCTTGCGGCTCAGGCCGAAACTGTTGAGCGGCTTTCCGCGCAACGAGAAAACGGCTTGCGTGTTGGCGTCGCGGCTCTTGGTGATGCTTCCCGTGGCCGAATCACCCTCGGTGATGAACAATGTGGTCTGCAACCGCAGGTCGTGGTTGGAATCGTAGTGAATGCGGCAGTCGCGCAGCTTGCGGTTGTGCAGGTTCACTTTCTTGGCGCTTTCGCGGCTTATCTTCTTGAGGTCGGCCATGCTCTTGCGCTCTTTCTCGCTTTCGATGATCTTGCGCTGCATGGCTTCGGCCACATCGCCGTTGATATGCAGATAGTCGTCGAGGTTCTTTTTGAGCGAGGTCATCACATAATTGCGCAAGGTCTCGCGGTTGTCGGCCTTGCGGGCCTCCTCGCTGTTATCCATATAGACGGAGCCGAGCTTGGTCTTGGTCTGACTCTCGAAAACAGGCTCTATCACCTTGACGCTCACCGCCGCGATAAGACCCGTGCGGATGTCGCCCGTATCGTAGTCTTTCTTGTAGAATTCCTTGACGGTCTTGGCGAAAGCCTCGCGGAACGCGCTCTGATGCGTGCCGC
The DNA here is from genome assembly GCA_964513825.1 of uncultured Bacteroidaceae bacterium. GTDB lineage: Bacteria > Bacteroidota > Bacteroidia > Bacteroidales > P3 > Pullibacteroides. Next base: position 5,242 of record CAZEOJ010000082.1, on the reverse strand, counting down.
CCTGCGTGGTGTGCTGTCCGTTCACAAAACTGTAATACTCTTCGCCGTAGAACTTATCCACGTGGGTAAAGGCGTATTCGAAATCCTCGTCCTCGATATGCACGATAGGGTAGAGGGGATTGCCGTCCATGCGGCTTATCAAGAGGTCGCGAAGACCGTTCTCGCTCTTGATTTTGTTTTTGTTGTATTGAATGGTGAGGCCTTTGTTGAGGTAGGCGTAATTCCACAGCATCGCCTCTATGTAGTCTTCGATAAAGTGATAGTTGCCGAACATCTGCTCGTCGGGGGTAAAGCTGACGCGGGTGCCGTTGCGTTCGTTCGTCTTTACCAATTCTTCCTTTTCGAGCACGCCGTTGAGGAATTCGGCGCGTTTCTTCTCTCCGTCGCGCACGCTTTCCACCAGAAACCAGCTCGAAAGCGCGTTGACCGCCTTGGTACCCACACCGTTGAGCCCCACCGACTTCTTGAAGGTCTTGGAGTCGTATTTGGCACCCGTATTCATTTCCGACACACAGGCCACCACTTTTCCCAAAGGAATGCCGCGCCCGTAGTCGCGCACCACAACGGTGTTCTCTTTGAGGGTCACTTCGATGGTCTTGCCGTTCCCCATCACGAACTCGTCGATGGCGTTGTCCACCACTTCTTTCAGAAGCACGTAGATACCGTCGTCCTGGCTCGAGCCGTCGCCCAGCTTGCCGATATACATACCGGGGCGCAGACGGATGTGTTCGTTCCATTTGAGGGTCTTTATGGCATCGTCGCTGTAATCGGCGGCGGCAAAGGCTATATCCGTTTGATTCTCGCTCATGGTTTCTTAATAACGTATGTTGTCGATAAGGCGAACTTTGCCCATCCATACCACGATAAAACCCACATTTCCTCGGGCGGGGGCATCGGCGGGGGCGGTTTGCAGGGTGTCGGGATGGGCGATTTCGAAATATTCCAATTCCATTTGGGGTTGCGAGGCGATTCTTTCCTCCACGAACTTCTTGATGTCGGCGCAACTTGTCTGCGGATGCGCTTTCACGATTTCCGCGCTTGCCGACAGGGTGGCGTGGATAAAGGGAGCCTTGGCGCGGTTCTCGGGCGTGAGAAGGGCGTTGCGGCTGCTTAGGGCCAAACCGTCTTCACCCCGCTTGATAGGGCAGGAAACAATCTGCACGTCTATGCCCATCTGCCGCACCAAGTCGCGGATTACGGCCACTTGCTGAAAGTCCTTTTCGCCGAAATAGGCGCGCGTGGGATCGGTGAGCTCGAAAAGCATACCCACCACCACGCCTACGCCCGCAAAGTGTCCGGGGCGCCGCGCTCCCTCCATCACACTTTCCAAAGCACCGAAAGAGTAGGTTTTAGGTTCGCTGCCCTCGGGATACATTTCTTCGGGGGTGGGGTGAAACACGATGTCGCAGCCGTTCTCTTCCAGAATTTCGGTATCGGCCTCAAAATCGCGGGGATAGTTCTTGAGGTCGTCGGGATTGTTGAATTGGATAGGGTTGACGAACACGCTCGCCACAAATATGTCGTTCTCGCGGCGGGCGGTCTTGAAGAGCGAGGCGTGCCCCTCGTGGAGCGCTCCCATAGTGGGTACGAAGCCTACGCTTCTGCCGCCTTTCCGCAAAGCGCTCAAAGTCCGGCGCAATTCGTCTTTGGTGGTGCAGATTTTCATTTCTCGGCAAATATGATTTTTTGAAACAGCTCGAAGAGATTTCCCACCGCCACGATTTTGGAATTGTATTTGGCGGGAATTCCTTTGAGCCCGTATTTGGAAACGAAGACACGTTCAAAACCTAATTTCTCGGCTTCGGCCAGGCGCTGTTCGAGGCGGCTGACGGGGCGTATCTCGCCGGTAAGGCCTACTTCGGCGGCAAAGCAATCCTTGGGATTGAGCGGGGCATCCTGTCCCGAACTCAACACGGCGGCGATGACGGCCAGGTCTATGGCGGGATCGTCCACGCGCAGGCCGCCGGCTATGTTGATGAACACGTCTTTCTGTGCCAGTTTGGCGCCGCAGCGTTTTTCCAGCACGGCCAAAAGCATGTTGAGCCTGCGTATGTCGAAGCCCGTGGCCGAGCGTTGCGCCACGTTGTAGGCGCTTTGGCTCACCAATGCCTGCACCTCCACAATCATGGGGCGCAGACCCTCCAAGGTGGCCGCCACGGCGGTGCCGCTGAGGTTTTCCTCGCGTTGCGAGAGCAGGATTTCGCTCGGATTGCTCACCTCGCGCAAGCCGTTGTTCTGCATTTCGTAGATGCCGATTTCGTTGGTGCTGCCGAAGCGGTTCTTTACCGAGCGCAGGATGCGGTAGCCGTAGTTGCGGTCGCCCTCGAAGTGCAGAACGGTGTCTACGATATGTTCCAAGAGTTTGGGCCCCGCGATATTGCCGTCTTTGGTGATATGGCCTATCACGAACACGCTGGTGCCCGTTTCTTTGGCAAAACGTTGGAAGAGGGCGGCGCATTCCTTGATTTGCGAGATGCTGCCCGCCGAGGCTTCGATCGTGGAGGAGGTGAGGGTTTGAATGGAGTCGGCCACCAGAATATCGGGTTGGACGGCCTGCGTCTGGGCAAAAATCTCGTCCATGTCGGTTTCGGTGAGGATGAAGCAGCCGCTTTCGGTAAGCCCCAGCCGCTCGGCACGCATACGCAGTTGCTGCGCGCTTTCCTCCCCGCTCACATAAAGCACCTTCTTGCCGTGCGGAATCTGCAAGGCCACCTGCAACATCAACGTCGATTTGCCGATGCCCGGTTCACCGCCCACCAATACGAAAGACCCGGGTACCAGACCTCCGCCCAGCACGCGGTTGAGTTCGTTGTTGCCCGTGTCGATGCGCTGGATTTCTTCGGTTTGGATGTCGCGTACAAGACGCGATTGCTTGGCGCCTTTGCGGGAGGTTTCCGCGGGGTTCTGCCAAGCGGAGCCGGCGCGGGCATCGCGTTCAATCACCTCCTCGGTATAGGTGTTCCATTCCCCGCAGGAGGGGCAACGTCCCACCCATTTGGGCGATTGTGCGCCGCAATTGCTGCAAAAAAAGGCGGTTTTTACTTTCGTTTTGGCCATGTCGTTGAAAAATCCGGGTCGTTGAAAATCGGGCAAATTTAGTCTTTTCTGTAAAAAACTTGTGCGGCGCGGTTGATGTTGTAGAGCGAAAGCCTGCCGTTTTTCGTAAAGTATTCGCCCCCCGGCGCCACCCGTCCGAAGCCTCCGAAAGCCGTATCGTCGCTGCAAAGGAGCAGGGTGTATTTTCCCTCGCGCCGCACGGGAATCTCGTAGTGGGGCGTGCTTTGCGCAGGATGCCAGTTGAATACGAAAATATAGTCGCCCGCCACGTCGAAAGCAAGCGTCTTTCCCGCTTCGTCGGTGTGCAGCAGCCAGGCGAAATCGCAGGTACGCAGGTTGATTTTCGTGGCCAGGTCTATCATGGCGCGGTCGAAAGCCTGCAAGAAGCGGTAACGGAGCAGACCGTCGTCTACCAAAGCCCATTGCCGGCGGGCGTAGTGATACGACCAGCCGTTTCCTTCGCGCGGAAAATCAATCCATTCGGGATGCCCGAACTCGTTTCCCATAAAGGTGAGCCAGCCGCCTCCCTCTCCGCCCACGAACATCGAAAACAGGCGTATCATCTTGTGCAGGGCGATGCCGCGCTCCACCACAGGGTCGTTGCGCAGGCAGGTCATGGCGTCGTACATCTTGGCGCCCATCAAGCGGAACGCCAGCGTCTGGTCGCCCACCAAAGCCTGGTCGTGGCTCTCGGCGTAGGCAATCTGCGGCACATGGGCGAGGCGGTTGTTCACGGTATGCCATAATTCGCTCATCACCCAATCCTCATCCTGACGTTCTTTGAGGATTTTTATCCAAAAATCGGGAATGCCCATAGAAAGGCGGTAATCGAAGCCCATGCCGCCCTCTTGGGTCGGGGCGGTCATGCCCGGCATACCGCTCACTTCCTCGGCCATGCTCAGATGCGTGCCGGGTTTGAGCGCGGCGATGAGGTCGTTGGCCAGACACAGATAAATGAGGGCATTGTTGTCTACCTGCTCGCCGAAATAGTTTTGGTAGGTGCCGAAATTATCGGTGTAGCCCCTATGGAAATAGACCATAGCCGTAACGCCGTCGAAGCGGAAGCCGTCAAAATGGAATTCCTCCACCCAATAGCGCAGGTTCGAAAGCAGGAATTGCCGCACCTCGTTGCGCGAGAAGTTGAACATGCGCGAGTCCCAATAGGGGTGGGTGCCCGCCTGCCCTCCATAACTGTAGAGGTCGTCGGTGCCGTCGAGTCTGTCCAGCCCCTCGTTGAAATTCTTTACAAAATGCGCGTGCACCACGTCCATCACCACACTGATGCCCGCCTGGTGCGCCTCCTGCACCAAAAAACGCAGGTCGTCGGGGGTGCCGAAACGCGAGGAGGGGGCGAAGAAGTTGGACACATGATAGCCGAAACTGCCGTAGTAGGGGTGTTCGGCCACGGCCATCAGCTGCAATACGTTATAACCGCCGGCCTTGACGCGGGGCAACACTTTCTCGGCAAATTCGCGGTAGGTGCCCACCCCTTCGCGTTCCTGTGCCATACCGATATGCGCTTCGTAGATAAGGGGCGTGGTCTTTGAGAAATCGGGGCTGCGGAAAGCGGTGTCGTGCCAGGGGAAAGGTTGTTGGGGTTGCCACACCACGGCGCAGAAATCCTTGGTCTTTTCGTCTTGTCGGGTAAGGAAGGTGTAGGCGGGCATACGCATCGCCCATCTGCCGTCGCAGTCCTGCACGTAGATTTTGTAGCGGGAGAGGTGGGTGAGGGCGGGGGCGGAGGAAACAGGGATTTCGATTTCCCAGACGCCGTCGATGTTGCCGAAGGGCCCGTCGGCCTTTTGCACGCGGTGCAGGGGGTGGGAGGTTTGATCCCAAAGGTTGAAGTCGCCGGTCAGGAACACGTGGCGGGCGTGGGGCAGCCACTCCCGGAAGGTCCATTTCTTGCCGGCGGCATCTAAGTGAAGCCCAAAGTAGTGGTGCGCGGAGGCGAAGCCGTAGAGGCTGCCCCACGCCCGCTCGATCCAGGACTTGGTCTGGATATAGTCGTCGTATCGCTTCTCGATACGGTCCGCCATAGGCCACAGCCAAGGATCCTTTTCCACAAAAGGCAGGAGTCTTTTCATAACGTGTAAATTTACGAAAAAACTTCGTTCAGCCGGATTTAATCCAGTTTGAGAACGGCCAAGAACGCCGATTGGGGCACCTGCACGTTGCCCACCTG
>CAZEOJ010000081.1:0-7356 GCA_964513825.1 uncultured Bacteroidaceae bacterium | reverse complement strand
CAACAACGGCGGTAGACAGAGGCGCGTGTAGCAGGCCAAACGGTCGTTCTCCGTGCTGAAAAGTGCCATGCATCCCGCGAGTTTTGCGCGTTGCTTCGGCCGAGCCTACGGCACGACATGATGGGGGTGCCGCCCGACTCGTCCGCCTCAACGGCAAAACTTTCGCGGGCAGACTTTAAGGCACTTCCGAACGACACGTTTGGCCTCGGGCTGGCAAAGGGGCGGATAGGAAGTCGGCTTTTTGCGACATTGCGCACGTCGCGAAGCGACAAGCGTGGAGCAAAAAACGAGCTTCCGTACAGCCCCGTGCGCAGGACAGTAAATAGTAAATAATAAATAGTAAATAATAACAATAAAACCATACCGCAATGGGAAGAGCATTTGAGTATCGTAAAGCCCGTAAATTCAAACGCTGGGGCAACATGGCCCGCACCTTTACCCGCCTGGGCAAAGAAATCACTATGGCCGCCAAGAGCGGCAGCGATCCCGCCACCAACCCCCGCTTGAGAGCCATCATCCAGACGGCCAAGAGCGAGAACATGCCCAAGGACAACATCGAACGCGCCATCCGCCGCGCCACCGAGAAAGACCAGAAAGACTACAAGGAAATCGTATACGAAGGATACGGCCCCCACGGCATCGGCATCCTCATCGAAACCGCCACCGACAACCACCAACGCACCGTAGCCAACATCCGCTCCTACTTTACCAAAGCCGGCTGCTCGCTCGGCGTGACAGGCTGCCTCACCTTCATGTTCGAACACAAATGCGTGTTCAACATCAAACCCAAGGAAGGCCTCGCCCTCGACGACCTCGAGCTGGAGATGATCGACTGCGGCATCGACGAACTCTTTATGGATGAGGAAAGCGGCAACATCACCATTTACGCCCCCTTCGAAGCCTACGGCGACATACAGAAATATATCGAAGAAAACCACTTCGAACTGGTCAGCGCCCGCTTCGACCGCATTCCCACCGACACCAAGGAACTGAGCGAAGCCGAACAGGAAGACGTGCAGAAACTGGTGGACAAGATAGAGGAAGACGACGACGTGCAGAACGTCTACACGAACATGAAGTAAAAGAACCTGTGGAACTGCAGAGCATCAAACAACGCTTCGGCATCATCGGCAACTCGCCCCTGCTGAACCGCGCCATCGACATCGCCGCCCAAGTGGCCGGCACCGATCTGAGCGTGCTGGTGTTGGGAGAGAGCGGCGTGGGCAAGGAGTTCTTTCCGAAAATCGTGCACGAACTCAGCCCCCGCAAGCACCGCAACTACGTGGCTATCAACTGCGGCGCCATACCCGAAGGGACCATCGATTCCGAACTCTTCGGCCACGAGAAAGGCGCCTTTACCGATGCCCGCGAAGCCCGCAAAGGCTATTTCGAAGAAGCCGACGGAGGCACCATCTTTCTCGATGAAGTGGCCGAACTGCCTGTCAGCACGCAGGCACGTCTGCTGCGCGTGCTCGAGACCGGCGAGTTCCTTAAAGTGGGCTCCTCGAAAGTGCAGAAGACCAATGTGCGCGTGGTGGCCGCCACCAACGTCAACATTCCCGAACAGATCCGCATGGGCAAGTTCCGCGAAGACCTGTATTACAGGCTCAACGCCATTACGATTCAAGTGCCCTCGCTCAAACAGCGCCCCGAAGACATCGAACTGCTGTTCCGCAAGTTCTCCACCGACATCAGCGAGAAATATCACATCCCCCCGCTCACGCTCAGCGACGAAGCCCGCCGCCTCCTGCTCTCCTACCCCTGGCCGGGCAACATCCGCGAGCTGAAGAACATCAGCGAGCAAATCACCATCATAGAGAAGGAAAGGCCTTTGAGCGCCGAAGCCCTGCAACGCTCGCTGCCCCGGACGGAGAGCTCCAACCTGCCCGTGCTTCTGGGTCACGGACGGGAGGCGGCGGGCGGCATGTCCGAACGCGAAATCCTTTACAGCGTGCTGTTCGACATGCAGAAAGACATCCAGCAGCTCAAACAGGCCGTATCGCAGTTCTCCCCCTCTCCCGCCCCCTCCTATACGATTCTTCCGTCTACCCCCGTCCCTCACCCCGCACCCGATGCGGTGGAAATCATCAACTCCCCCGAGGTGGTGCCGGAAGATTTGAGCTTGGGCAAGGGCGAAAGGACGCTTATCGAGAAAGCCTTGGAGAAGAATCACGGCAACCGCCGCAAGGCCGCCGCCGAACTGGGGATTTCCGAGCGCACCATCTATCGGAAAATCAAGGAATACGGAATTTCTTTGGAAGAATGAACGGGAAATCCTATATTAATATGAGGCGCCGTGCGGCAGGCATCCTGCTGCTGGTGGCGGGAATGTGGCTGACGAGCGGCTGCGGCGTGTATTCGTTTACCGGAGCCTCCATTCCTCCCGAAGCCAAGACCCTGAGCGTAGGCTATTTCCGCAACCGCGCCGCCTCGGTGCAACCCACCCTGAGCTCGGTCTTTACCGACTACCTGCGCGAATACCTGAGCAACCAAAGCGGTCTGCCCGTGGTGGAAGGCTTTGCCGACTTGCAGTTCTCGGGCTCCATCACCGGCTACACGGTCACGCCCCAATCCATTCAAGGCAACGACCAGGCCGCCCTCAACCGCCTCACCATCACCGTGCAGGTAAAATATGTAAACCGCTTCGACAGCAAATTCAGTTTCACACAGAACTTCTCACGCTACCGCGACTACGACGCCCGCCTGAGCCTCTCCACCGTAGAATCGGGTCTGATACAGGAAATCACCGAGGAACTGGTGGACGACATCTACCAACGGGCTTTCGTGAACTGGTAGAAAACCCGGCCTGCATATGGAGCTTTCGGAAAAAAACGGCGAGAAACATCTTTCGGAACACGGGGTGAAGCCCACTTCCAACCGTATTTTAGTGTGGAAAGCGCTTGCGGCGCAGGAAAGGCCGGTGTCGCTTTCCGAGTTGGAGGAGATTTTGGAAACCTTGGATAAATCGAGCATCTTCCGCGCCTTGACCCTCTTTCTCGAACATCATCTCGTGCACGCTTTCGAAGACGGCGAGGGCGTCATCAAGTACGAAGGCTGTCCCGACCCCGACCATTGCGGCATCCACGACCTGCACGTCCATTTCTACTGCGAGCACTGCCGCAAGACCTATTGCTTTCCCGCCGCCCCCATTCCGCAAAGCACGCTTCCCGAGGGCTTTACCGCCCATTCCATCAACTACATGATAAAAGGTGTCTGCGAAGATTGCCGGAAGGCATCGCGATAGCCCTTGGCGATAGACCCTACCCCACCACACGGATGGAACTCTTGGTGGGATCCACCCGCTCCACCCGGATCTGGGTGCGGATGCGCTCGCGCAGGGCGGCCACATGGCTGATGATGGCCACTTTGCGCCCGTCGCTGTTGTGCAGGCGTTCCAAGGCCGATACGGCCGGTTCGAGGGCATTGCCGCTGAGGGTGCCGAAACCCTCGTCGATAAAGAGGATGTCGGTGGTGACCCGCGCGCCGTTGAACGAGGATAGTCCCAGCGCCAAAGCCAAGGACACCAGGAAACTCTCGCCGCCCGAAAGCGAGGAAGCCGAACGCAGGCTGCCTCCGTCGTGCAGGTCGCGCACCAGAATCACGAAAGAGCCGAAACTGCTCTCCATGCGGTAGCGGTCGGTGAGGCGGCGCAGATGATCGTTGGCGTGCGAAAGCAATTCGTCCATCATGAAGTTGAGCACGATCTTGCGGAACTTGTTTCCGTCGGCGCTTCCGAAGAGTTTGTTGAGCCGTTCCCAACGTTCGTAGTCCTTGCCCAACCTTTCCATTTCGGCCTGTTTTTCAAGAAGTTTTTGACGTTGCGCCTCCTCGGCTTTCAACAACTGCTCGAGCGCGCCCCAACGGCGGTTGTCCTCCTCCCTTTCGCGTTCCTTGTCGGAGAGAAGCGCGGCCAAAACCTCCACGGAATCCTGCTCCGTGGCTTCGGCGGGTCTGCCCGCCGTGTGCCGTTCGCTCTCTTTCTCTATCTGTTCCTGCCGCGCCAAGGCCGCGGTAAGCGCGTCTTCTTGCCGCTTGCAGAGCGTCTTGCATTCCTCTATCTGTCCCTTTTTCTCCGAAAGTTCCGCAAGATGCGCCTCGGTCATGCCCGCGTGGAGCGCGTAGAACGCCGACAGAGCCTGCGTCCGCTCCTCCTGTTGCTTCCGGGCCGAGGCGCGGCGGTCGCGCAGCGACACCACCTTCGATTTCACGTCCGACAGACGGGGTATCAGGTCTTTCTGTTTCTGTATCTCTGTGGGTTGCAGGCGCGCGCCGCCCTCGAAGGCAGCCCGCAGTTCCTCCACCAGCAAAGCCGCGTCCTGATAGGGTTGCCGGCATTTCTCGCAGGCGGCGCGCGCCTGCTGCAAGTCTTGCAGAATCTTCATGCGGCCCTGCCGTCGGGCCTCCTCCTCGATGAGAAAGGCCACGAGCGCATCCCCTTTCTCCTGCACAGGCGGTGCCGTCGGCAGCAGCTGCAAGGCCTTTTCCAACAAGGCTTCCGCCTCGGCAAGCTGGCTTTGGCTCTCCTGCAACCTCCGCTTCACCGCCTCCCAACTCTCGCCCTTGGCTTTCCGTTCCGCTAAATTGGTTTTGAGCGAATTATCGGCGGTCTTATAGGCTTTTTCGGCTTCCTCCCACCTCTTTTTGGCGGGGGCGTAAAGATTCTCGAAATATTCGTCGGTGAGCAGTCTCTCGATTTTGTTGCCGCAGACGGGGCATATCTCGCCCTCCGAGAGCGTGGCGCGCAACCCTTTGGCCATGTCGCCCATGCCTTTCTGCAAAGTCTTCAAATCCTCCTCGGCGTGTTTCAACCTTTCCTCCGCCTCCTGCGCCTTTCGGGTCAGTTCCTCGGTATGCGAGGCCAATTCTCCGCAGGCTTTCTCCAACCCGGCCGCTTCCTGCGCCGTTTTCCGCGCCGTCGCGTTTTTTTCCAAAAAACGCTCGGCGCTGTTCCTGGCCTGCGTATAGGCACGCACGCTTGTTTCTTCCTGCGCCAGATCCACCGCCGCCCCGGCCTCCAATCCCGCTTGCTGTTCCTTGTCCGCGGCCTGCGCCTCCAACTTCTTGATATACGCTTCCAGATACTGCAACCCACCCAACAGCCCCAAAAATTCGTTCTCCTGCGCCTGCAAGCCCGCTTGCGCCTCCCGTTCCTCCCGCTCGGCGCCCCTGCGCTGCTCCCACCACATACGGGCTTCTTCCGACGCCTCCCATTCCTGCAACAACCGCTTCCCGTTCCGATACGCCTCCCCGTTCACCCCTTCCTGCGCCCGCTTCACCGCCTCGTCCGCCTCCGCTTTCCTGCGCTTCAAATCCTCCTGCATCTTCCTCCAATCGTGCCACTTCTTGATTGTCTGCGTTTCCTCGGCCAGACGGACAAGCTTCTCCGCAAGCGCCGTTTTTTCCGCCTCTTTCTCCGCAATCTGCTCCGCATCAAGCACCTGCATGTTCTCCATATCGCGCGCCGTCTGCTCCCACAGCCGTTTCTTCCCGGCGGCCTTCTCGTAGATGCGCGTTCCCATACGCGCAAAATGCCCCGTGTCGGTCAGTTTCTCCAAAATGGCCGACTTTTCCGTATCGTTGCTTTTCAGAAACTTGGTGAACTCGCCCTGCGCCAACATCGACGTGCGGCAGAACTGCTCGAAATTCAAGCCCACCGCCTCCTCGATTCTCCCCTTTACCTCCTCTATCTTTTTGAGCGTGATTTCGGTATCTTCCTCCACAAAACCCAGTGTCCATTCGCGGGCGTTTTCGTGCTCGTCCACGCCGCGTTTCCGCACCCGCCGCACGCTCCAGCGCGCCGTATACTCCCGTCCGTCGTTGCCCTCGAAAACCAGCTCGGCAAAACCCTTGTCGGCATTCTCGCGCAAGATCTGCATGGGATTGTTGTTGGCCACCTCGCCGAAAACGCCCGCGAGCCTGAACTTATCGGTAGACGATGCCTTGAAGCGGGGCGAACTGTCGTAGAGCGCCAGACAAACCGCGTCCAAGAGCGTACTCTTGCCCGACCCCGTCTCTCCGCATATCAGAAAAATGGGATTGTCCAAGGGCGTGTGCTCAAAGTCGATGGACGCTTCTTCGAGCGAGGCCAGGTTGTGTATATGAAGTCGCTTGAATTTCATGCTTCGGGCGTTGTATCTTGACGGGTTTCGCGCCAGACCTCCTGCAACATGTCTTCCAATTCCGGCTCCAACTCGCTGTTGTACTCGTTCTTATAATAAATCTTCGCCATCTCCACGGGCGAGGTGTCGCGGATTTCCGAGACGCGGAAACGGGGCGCGGCGGCATGTGCCGACAAGGCCTCGCTCACCATTTTTATGGAGCAATAGCGGGCTTTCTTGCCCTCCAAGGCCTGCACGGCGCGTTCGGCACTGTTGGCGGGCAGAAAGTCTTTCGCCTTGACGTGCACGCGGATATAGGCTTCTTCATCGGCCGGCAGACGGCGCAGTTCCCGCAAGGCTTCTTCAAATTCCGCGGCTTGTTGGGGTATCGTGCGCACGGGAATCGTCGCGGGCAACGGAATCAGACGCACCTGCGGCGGGGTGTCGTGACGCTCAATCTCCACGAGGCTGAGCGAATGCGTATGGGTTTCGTCGAAATTCAGAGGAAGCACCGAGCCGCTGTAACGCATCCTGCCTTCGGTGCCGGGAATGGGCTGTGCCTTGTGGATGTGGCCGAGCGCAACGTAATCAAAACCTTTTCCCAATACTTCCGCGGGCATACATTCTTCGCCGCCGATGCGGTCGGGCGCGTTTTCGTGACACGAGAAATCGCCTCCCCGCACGGCCAGATGCGCCGTCAACACCACGGGAAGCCCTTCGGCGTTGCGCTCGGCCACCTTATCCAAGAGCGTCTGGAAAAAAGCGTGCGGACGTTCCTCGCGGGGCGTATCGCCCGTAAGGTCGGGAAAATTGAGGGGATGCACATAGGGAACGGCCACCACATAGCCTTTCTTGCGTCCGTCGGGAGAAGCGATCCCGACAATATGGCGCTCCATATCCACGTTATCGTCGGGCCCGCGCCGCAGCCCCCCCACCACATGGATGCCGAACGCCCCCCAAAGTTCCCGCGCGATTTCGAGCCGCGCCCCGCTGTCGTGATTGCCCGCTATCACCACCACCTCCATGCCGGGACAGGCACGGTGCAGGTCGAGCAACGCATCCGTATAGAGCCTCTGCGCCGCCGTGGAGGGCATACCGTTATCGTAGATATCGCCCGCCACCACCAATACATCGGGATTCTCCTCCTGCGCCACCTCCTTCAACCGGGAAAAGAACGCACGGAACTCCCCGCTCCGCTCATATCCGTCGAGCGTCTGCCCCACATGCCAGTCTCCGCTATGCAGTATCTTCATCGGTT
>CAZEOJ010000080.1:0-7424 GCA_964513825.1 uncultured Bacteroidaceae bacterium | reverse complement strand
AAAAAAATTACCTTTGCGCCCTGTTTCCGATTGGCCAATGGTGTAACGGTAACACTACAGATTTTGGTTCTGTCATTCTGGGTTCGAATCCCGGTTGGCCAACATAAAGAAGACGCGTATGCTGCGCGTCTTTTTTAATTTCCGTCCCCGGCATCCTCTCCGCCGTCCGTTTCCGTGCCGGTCGTGCCCATCTCCTCCTCGGTAACGCCTGTCTGCGCGTTCCCGTCCGTTTCCGCCTTGTCGTCCAATCCCAGATACCCTTTCACATCAAGGACATCTTTCACGATAAAGGCATAGGGATAGAGAATCTTGATCTCGCGCAAGAAGAAATCGGCCTGCATACGGTCGATGAAATTGCCCGCCTTCACCTTGAAGTAGGGTTCCTCGAAGCTCACATACACCTTGCTTTCGGGGAAAGCTTCCTCAAACCTCTCCTTTTCTTCAAAAGCCGCGTCCTTGGAATTGTTCCCGCCCTGCGAGAAAATCAGCACGCGGTAGCCCGTAATCGGATTCTCGGCACGCAAAAGGCTCTGCCGGTAAAGAAGCGTATCGATCTTGTCCGAACGGACGATGTCGGCGAAAGAGGCGGGAATGTCCTGCGCGCGGATATATCCGCACACCGACAGCAGCACGCACAAACAGCCGGCCCATATCGCTTTCTTCATGGTCTTTCCAATTTTATCCTTGCAAATTTACATATTCTCCTTTTCTCCGCCCACTATCACCGTGGTGAAATTTTCCACATTCAGAAACTTTTCGGCATACGCACGGATTTGCGCGGGCGTGAGGGAGAAAAGCACCTCTTCCTGCCTGCGGTAGAAATCGGCGTCCACCCCTGCCGCAAGAAAGAACTTCATGCGGTCGGCGATATCGAAGATGCCGTCCAGATCCTGCATGAACTCGCCCATATAGGCGTTGCGCACCAATTCCAGCTCGTGCGCGCCCACCTCCTTCTTCTGCAACTTGCCGATTTCCTTTTCTATTTCTTTCAGCACCTTGTCCGCGCAACCGCCTCTCACCTCCGAGCTTATCATCCATACGGGACTGAAACGCAAAGGATTCACGAACGACGAGATACCGTAGGTATAGCCTTTGTCCTCACGGATATTGCGCATCAGACGCGAGCCGAAATAGCCGCCCAGGATATAGTCCACCACCTTGAAGGGCGCGAAATCGGGGTCGGCGACGGGCATGATGCGCATCCCCGTCATCAAGGCCTGCTGCAACGAACCCTGCATCGGCACACGGAGCGGCGACGCAAGGCCCGTGGGCTTTTCCCGCGAGGGAGCCGCCGCCTGCAAGTCCGCCTTCTCGCCTTTCCAGTCCCCGCCCCCGAAAAAGCGGTTCAGCATCTGCATGTGTTCTTTCTTATACGAACCGGCCAACACGATGCGGCAGTTGGCCGCGTTATAGAACCGCTTGTAGAAAGAAAGCAGGTCCTCGCGCGTAAGACGCCCGAAATCCTCTTCCTGCAACACCACGCCGTAGGGGTGATGCTTGCCGAACACGGCGGGATAGAACGCCCGCCGCGCCACATGCGACACTTTCTGCAATTCCACCAGAAACTTGCTGTGCTGCTTGCGCAAGTTGGTGTCCACTTCGTCCTGCGGAAACACCGAATGCTTCACCGCCTCCTCGCAGAAAGGCAGTATGTCGGAGAAATAGCGGCTCAGGCTGTAAAAGGTCACGCAGGCCTGGTCGCGGTCGGAATAGCGTTCCATATACGCCCCGTAGAAATCCATCTCCTCCGAGAGCCTGTCGGCCGAATACCGCTCGGTGCCCGCCCCCGTCAGGGTGCAGCAGGCGGCCGCCTGCATGGTTTTCTGCTGAAAATAACTGCCCGCGTCGAAAATGAATTCCAACCTCACCAAGTCCAAGGTCGGGTCGGGAAAGAGATAGACGGGAATGCCGTTGTCCAGCTTCTCTATATGGGGTGACAGCTTGTTGTAGTCGAATTTCATCTTGCCGAATGCTATTTTATTGCCTTATAATAAAGTGTATTGCTGTTGGCGGGCACAAACGTCTCGCGGGCCGCCCTGCGGATATCGTCCGCCGTCACCGCACCGTAGGCCTCCACCTCGTGCGAGAGCACGTCGGCCGATTGCATCATCTCGAAATAGCCTAAGTTCATGGCCTTGTCCTCTCCTTTCATATTCCCGAAAAGCAGAATGGTCTCCACTTTGTTCTTCACTTTCTGCAACTCCTTCTCGCCCACCTTTTCCTCGCCGAGCCGCGAGAGTTCTTCCTCCACGGCTTTCTCCGCCCTTTCAAAATCCACCCCGTCCTCCATGATGCCCGAAATCAGGAACAACCCGGGTTCCATATCGCCCGACACATAGGCGTTGAGATTGCTGAACAGTTTGCGTTCCTTTACCAAGCGCGTGTAGAAACGCGACGAATCGCCGTTGGAAAGGATATCCGACACTATATCGAACACATAGAAATCGTGGCTCATGCGCGGGCCTATGTGGTAGGTGCGGTAAAAGGCGTTCGAAGGCACCTTGCGTTCCACGGTCTGCCGGCGGGCCTCCCGCTGCACGGGCTCCGCGGGCAGCGGGAGGCCCGCCCTTCCGCCCCGGGGGATGTTCCCGAACCATTTTTCGGCCAAAGAAAACATTTCCTCGGGCTCCACGGGCCCCGACACGCTCAAGATGGCGTTGTCGGGCATGTAGAACGTGTTGTAGAAGGTCTTTACATCCTGCAAGGTCACCGCCTCGATATGCGCGATTTCCTTGCCGAGCGTGGACCATGCGTAAGGGTGATTGCGGTAGGAAAGCGCGCGCAGCAACATATCCGTGTCGCCGTAGGGCTGGTTGAGGCAGCGTTCCTTGAATTCCTCGATCACCACGCCTTTCTGCACGTCCAGTTTCTTTTGGGAGAGGGTGAGGTTCCGCATACGGTCGCTCTCCACAAAGAACGCCGTCTCCACGGCCTCTTTGGGCAGGGAGATATAGTAGTCGGTGAAGTCGTTGTTGGTGAAGGCATTGGTGGTTCCTCCCACCTTGTCCAACGCCTCGTCGTAGTCCTTGACATGCTTGGAGCCGCTGAACATAAGGTGTTCGAACAGGTGCGCGAAGCCCGTCTTGCGCGGGTCTTCGTCTTTCGCGCCCACTTTGTAGAGCAGGTTGAACGCCACCAGGGCGGTGTTGCGGTCGGTATGCACCAGCACGCGCAGTCCGTTGGAGAGGGTGATGCCGCGATAGTCTATCTTCATAGGTCTTTTCCGATGTCTTTCCGGTAGTATTTGTCTTTAAAATCCACTTTTTCGGCGTCATGATAGGCTTGCCGCAACGCTTCGGCCAGGGTATCGGCCACGGCGGTCACCGTCAGCACACGCCCCCCGCCCGTATGGAGACTGCCGTCGGGGGCGCGCGACGTGCCGGCGTGGAACAGCCATGTATCGGGGCCCACGGTTTCCGGCAGCTTCATTCCGTGCCCCGTGGTGTAGGCGCCGGGATAGCCCCCCGAAACCAACGCCACGCCCGCCGCCGCGCGGGGCGATACTTTCACTTCCCTTTCATGCAGCCTGCCCTGCGCCACCGCCTCGAAAAGTTCCGCCAGATCGCTCTCGATACGGGGCAGAATCACCTGCGCCTCCGGATCGCCCAACCGCACGTTGTATTCCAATACGAAAGGTTCGCCCCGCACCACCATCAAGCCTATGTAGAGAAAGCCCGCATAGGGGATACGCTCCTTGCGCAGCTGCGCCAAGGTAGGTTGGACGATGCGCGTTTGGACTTTTTTCATCAAGGCTTCGTCGGCCCACGCCACGGGCGACACCGCCCCCATGCCCCCCGTGTTCGGCCCGGTGTCGCCCTCCCCCGCCCGCTTGTAATCCTTGGCCTCGGGCAACAGCACATACGACTTCCCGTCGGCAAGCACAAACACCGACAATTCCTTTCCCTCCAAAAAACGCTCTATCACCACTTTCTGCGAAGCGTCGCCGAATTTTCCCGCCTGCATCTCCTCCAAGTCCGCACAGGCTTTCCCGTAGTCGTCTTCTATCAAGACGCCCTTTCCGGCGGCGGGGCCGTCGGCCTTGAGCACGTAGGGAGGTTCGAGGGTCTGCAAAAACCGCTTGGCCTCGCTCAGACCGCCATCCGTGCCGACGTCCCCGCCGCCCTCCACCACCTTGCCTTTCGAATTTCTGCGCACCTCCGCCGCCCGCAGCTCAAAAACCGCATGGTCGGCCGTCGGAACGCCCGCCCGCTTCATAAAGGCCTTGGCGAAAGCCTTGCTGCCCTCCAAGCGGGCGCCCTCCCGCCCCGGCGCCACCACCGCCAGGTCGCGCAGACCGACATCGGCGGCAAAATAATCGCGGATTCCCCGCACGATAGGCTCCTCCGCTCCCGGCACCAGCATATCGATTCCTTCGGCAAGGATAAACTCCTTCACCTGCGCGAAATTCAACGGGTCGAGCGCCACATTCCGCGCCACGGACGCGGTGCCGGCATTGCCGGGCGCCACATACACCCGCTCCACCCGCGGACTCGCGGCCAGTTTCCAGGCCAGGGCCGACTCCCTGCCTCCGCTCCCTAAAATCAATATCTTCACAAAATCGTGTTTTTTGTATCGGTTGAAACAAAGGTAATGAATTATTGTTTTTTTCTCGGCTTAAAACTATCTTTGCGTGCTTAAACCACCCTTATGAAAAAGATTTTCGGAAAAATAGTCCTGGTTGCGTGCGCCCTCGCGGGCGTGGCGGCCTTGTTCTCCTCCTGCAAACGCACGCCCGACGACCTCAACCTCTACGGCGCGTGGGAAGAAAAGCAATATGCCGTCTACGACACCAACATGGCCTCCTTCTCGCAGCACCACATTGTGCTGGATTGCCCCGCCCTCCTTACCGATTCGCTCGGCAACCCTTACAAGGGCGGAGACTTTGAACTCCACATCAAATCCACGCACAAGAGATCGTTGAGCTCGCATCTGAGCGGTATGCAGGACAGCACTTTCGTCTATACCGAATACGTAAGGGGTGTGTATCGTGTCGATGAATCCCGCCGTCTGCTCGATTTCGACGGCAAGTACTACATAGACTCCCTGTACACCACCGAGGCCGACTTCGACAATACCACGTTCAGTTTCGGGGATTTTCAACGCAACGCCACCTACAAGATCAACGACAAGTTCCTGATTCTGTCGATCAGCGACAGTCTTTCCAGTCCCGACCATATCCGCCCCGTAGACCTCAACCACTTCTACCCGGTGGGCACGCCCCTCCGTTGCTACTAATCTCCGTCACCGCAGTCCGCAACAAGACCGGAAGTGTCAGACAGGACGCGGCGACCGGCAGACATAAAAAAAACCTCGGAACATACGTTCCGAGGTTTTTTGTTTTCCTCGCTCCCGCAGCCTACGCATCCACGTTGGCGTAGCGGGCGTTCTCCTCGATAAACTGACGGCGGGGTTCCACCTCGTCGCCCATCAGCATCGAGAACACGCGGTCGGCTTCGGTGGCGTTCTCTATCGTCACTTTCCGCAGGGTGCGGAAGGCCGGGTCCATCGTGGTGTGCCACAGCTGCACATCGTTCATTTCACCCAAACCTTTGTAGCGCTGCACCGTCACGTTGCGGTACTTGCCGCCCTCACTCAACTCGTTCACCAGGGCCACGCGTTCTTCCTCGGTCCAGCAGTAACGCTCTTCCTTGCCGCGCTTGACCATGAACAGAGGCGGGGTGGCGATATAGACATAGCCGTTGTCTATCAACTCGCGCATGTGGCGGAAGAAGAAAGTAAGGATCAGCGTCGTGATATGGCTTCCGTCCACATCGGCATCGGTCATGATGATCACCTTGTGATAGCGGAGCTTCTCCATGTTCAGCGCCTTGCTGTCCTCGCTCGTGCCGATCGAGACGCCGAGAGCCGTGTAGATGTTCTTGATTTCCTCGCTTTCAAAAACCCTGTGCTGCATGGCTTTCTCCACGTTCAGAATCTTGCCTCGCAACGGCAATATGGCCTGGGTCTTGTGGTCACGCCCCTGCTTGGCGGTTCCGCCTGCCGAATCACCCTCCACCAAGAAAAGTTCGCATTTGGCGGGGTCTTTCTCCGAGCAGTCCGAGAGTTTACCGGGCAGTCCGCCGCCCGAAAAGACACTCTTCCGCTGCACCAGTTCACGGGCCCTGCGGGCGGCGTGACGCGCGGTGGCGGCCAACACCACCTTCTCCACAATCATCTTGGCTTCCTTGGGGTGTTCTTCCAGGAAATAGGCCAGCTTCTCGCCCACCAACTGCGACACCACGGCCGAAACCTCGCTGTTTCCCAGCTTGGTCTTGGTCTGTCCTTCGAACTGCGGTTCGGACACCTTGACCGAAATCACGGCGGTGAGCCCTTCGCGGAAGTCGTCGCCCTTGATTTCGATTTTCTGCTTGTCGAGTTTGTCGAGCATACCCGATTTGCGCGCGTAATCGCCCAAGGTCTTGGTAAGCCCCAGACGGAAACCGGTGAGGTGTGTGCCGCCTTCTATCGTATTGATGTTGTTGACATAGGAATGCAGGTTTTCCGAAAAACCGTCGTTATACTCCATCGAGAGTTCCACGGGAATGCCGTTCTTCTCGCCCTCGATGTAGATAGGTTCCTCCATCAGCACGGTGCGGTTGGCGTCGAGGTAGGTGATGAAATCTTTAAGACCTTCCGCCGAATAGAAACTCTCGTTCTTGAAGCTGCCGTCGTCGTTCTTCTGCCGGCGGTCGGTGAGGCTCAGGCGCAGCCCTTTGTTGAGGAACGCCAGCTCGCGCAGACGGGCCGAAAGAATGTCGTAATTGTATTCGGTAACGGAAAAGATCTCGCCGTCGGGCTTGAAGGTCACCAACGTACCGCGTTCTTCCTCGGTGGAGGTGCCGGTTTCCTTGACCGCATAGAGGGGCTTGCCCTTCTCGTATTCCTGCACAAAGTGCTTGCCGCCGCGGAAAACGTCCACCTGCAAGTGGGTGGAAAGCGCGTTGACACAGGAAACGCCCACGCCGTGCAGACCGCCCGAAACCTTATAGGTGCCTTTATCGAACTTACCGCCGGCGTGCAACACCGTCATCACCACCTCCAACGCGCTGCGTTTTTCCTTGGGGTGCATATCGGTGGGGATACCGCGGCCGTTGTCGCGTACCGAAATGGAGTTGTCCTCGTGAATGGTCACCTCCACATGGGTGCAATAACCGGCCAACGCCTCGTCGATGGAGTTGTCGACCACTTCATACACCAAATGGTGCAGACCCCGCACGTTTACGTCGCCGATATACATGGCGGGACGCTTGCGCACGGCCTCCAATCCTTCCAACACCTGAATATTCTGGGCGGTGTAGTTGGACTGTTCTTGCTGCTCTTTTTCTACTTCGCTCATAATCAACAAATTACAAAATTTCAACAAACATACAAAGATAACGATTCGCCGGCACTTCCACAAGCCCCGCCCCGCCATTTATCAACAA
>CAZEOJ010000079.1:1660-7512 GCA_964513825.1 uncultured Bacteroidaceae bacterium | reverse complement strand
ACCCTTACGGGAAAGGGTACGGCCGAAGCGCCTGCGGCGGTGACGGTGACGGGCATACTGCACGACGAAAAGGATAGGAATTTTGATGCGAAAGCCTCGTGGGAACTTCCTTTCTTCGAGACCCCGATGCCTTACGGATATTGCAGATATCCGGCGGCATCCTGGTCAATCAGCGATGCTTCGGAGATATATTGCGCCATCGGTTGGGATACCGCCGATATGGCCAAATTCAACGACGACCTCTATTTAGTGGGTGTGGAATTCATGTTGGGAACCACCGACGTGACGAATATCCGTACCTTGATTTATGTGGATGACCAGTTGGTGCATGTGCAGCCCTTCGATGACCGTTTCTCGGAATGGGAATGGATCCGGACGTATTTCACCAAGGCCTACCGGATGAAACAGGAGTATGAGATCGGGGTGGGTTATGCGGTGGCCTACAATCCCGAAGAGGTGCAGTCCGTTTTCGTCTACGACATCGGTCCCGGCAAGGCCCAGTATTCCGACTTGATTTCGGGTAACGGCGAGCAGTTTGATAACCTGGCCCGTCTGGGTATCGACGCCAACCTTTGTATCAACGCTTTGGTGGTGCGTCAACGCGATTTGGAGGAGGCGGCTTCCGCCCCCGACCCGCAGGCCTATATAGCGGGAAAAGTGATGACGATGGATGGCGTGCTGAAACTCGCCGACCGTGGGGCGGAAGCCCCCGCCTATGCGCGCAAGGCCACGAGCGACGGCATCAAATTGCAGGGTTTCAATGTGTATCGTGGGGATGAGAAATTAAACGAAACCGTATTGACGGGTTTTGAATATACGGATGCCAATCTGTCCCGCGAGGTGAGAGAATACGAGTATCGCGTGAGCGCGGTGTACGACGGCGCCGATGAAAAGTTTTCGGACTACATCTACATCTATACCGCCACATTGGACAACGAAGACGGGGCGAAAGAAGCCGGCGTATCGGTATATCCCAACCCTTCGGCCGGTGCGTTCAACTTGCAGATGACCCATGCCGGTACGGTGGAGATATATGATATGACGGGCAGGATCGTGTTGCGCAGGGAGATGACTTCCGGCGTACAGAGCCTGTCTCTCGACCAAAGTGGCGTCTACATGGTGCGCGTCTTGACGAACGGCAGGACGGTGTCCATGAAATTGGTGATACGGTAAAGATTATGGAGATTTTCGATTTCGATAAAAACCGTCTTTCTAATCTGGAAGACTCGCTGAACAAAGAGTTCGTCTGTGTCTCGCAGAACGGCTCCTACGCCTCGTCCACCTTGGCGGGGTGTAACAGCCGCAAGTATCACGGACTCTTTGTCTGCGCTCAACCCGCATTGAGCCAGGACAACTTCGTGTTGCTCTCGTCGGTGGAAGAGACCGTGATGCAACGCGAGAGGGATTTTCATCTGGGCGTGAAGAAATATGAGGGCGGCGTGTTCGAGCCCAAGGGGCACAAATACATAGAGCGGTTCGAATACCATACCCATCCCGTGTGGACGTATCATGTGGGCGGTGTGGTGCTTGCCAAGGAACTTCTGATGCATCCCACCGAGAACCGGCTTTTCCTCAAATACACCTTGGTGGATGCCCATTCCGAGACTTGGCTCGAGATACGTCCGTTCCTGGCTTTCCGCAACGCGCATCAGCTTACCGTGTGCAACGACAGCGCCTGCACCCAGGCCCAATTTGTGGAGAAAGGCATCAAATGCTGCATGTATCCCGGATTCTCCGACCTCTATCTGCAACTGTCGGTGCCTTGCCGCATGGAGGCCCGTCCCGATTGGTATCATCATGTGGAATATGCCTGTGAGCAGGAGCGCGGTTATCCTTGCAGGGAAGACCTTTTTACCCCCGGCTCGTTCAGGATGCAGCTCAAAGCGGGAGAGTCTGTGTATTTCTGTGCCGGACTTTCCCTGCTCAAGAAAAGCGATGATCCCGAAAAGCTTTTCGCACAGGGCGTGCGCGAGCTGATTCCCTTGGATTCGTCGGAAAACTGCCTCAAGGCTGCCGCCGCCTCGTTTTTGGTGCGCAAGGAAAAACGTATGCAGGTCATGGCCGGCTACCCGTGGTTCGGAAGCTGGGGGAGGGATACGTTTATCGCTTTGCCCGGCCTGACGCTCTGTACGGGCAGGGAAGAAGACTTTTTGGATGTGATGCGCGCCATGCTCAAGGATCAGGTGGGCGGGCTGTTTCCCAATGTGGGATACGGCGAGGCCTCGGCCTACAATTCGGTGGACGCGCCGCTGTGGTTCGTGTGGGCGTTGCAGCAATACGCCTTGCATACGGGCAAGCTCAAGGCCGTATGGGAGGAATTCGGCGATGCGGCGAAACAGGTGGTGGAGAACTACGCCTCGGGGCAGAGTTCGCAGTACGGCATAGGGATGGGCGAAGACGGCCTGATTTATGCGGGCAAGGAGGGTTTCGCCCTCACGTGGATGGATGCCGTGGTGGGAGGAAAGCCCGTCACGCCCCGCGATGGTGCGCCTGTGGAGATCAATGCCCTTTGGTATAATGCCGTGATGTTTGCGATTGAGGCCGAAAAGGCTTGCGGCAAGGGCAGGAAAACCGATTTCGTGAAGACGTGGGAGCCCCGCATGGAACAGTTTCCCGCCACTTTCAAACAAACGTTCTGGGACAAGGAAAAAGGGTATCTGGCCGATACGGTCAAGAACGGCATCCGCGACTGGAGCATACGGCCCAATCAGATTATCGCCGTTTCGTTGCCCTATTCGCCCGTGAGTGAGAAAGTGGGGCAGCTGGTGGTGGACACCGTCCGCACGTTTCTGCTCACCCCGCGCGGCCTGCGCACCCTTTCTCCCTCCGATTCGCGCTACAAGGGCGTGTATCGGGGCGATCAGGACAGGCGCGACATGGCCTATCACCAAGGCACGGTGTGGCCGTGGCTGGTGGGACATTTCGCCGAAGCCTGCATCAAGGTCTACGGCGAGAGCGGAAGGACTTTGGCGGCCCGTATATACGAAGATTTCGAACCGGCTTTGGGCGAGTTGTGCTTGGGTTCGGTGGCCGAAATCTACGACGGAGACCCCGGTTATGCGGCCAAAGGTGCCGTCAGTCAGGCTTGGAGCGTGGCGGAACTTTTGCGTATAAGGGCAATGGTGTATAATAATAAAAAATAAATAGAATGAGAGTTCTGATGTTCGGTTGGGAGTTCCCTCCGCATATTTCGGGAGGCTTGGGCACGGCCTGCTACGGAATGTGCAAGGGATTGTTGGCTCAAAACGTGGAGGTGATTTTTGTGGCTCCCACCCTGCATGGTGACGAGGACAAAGGCGTGGCGCATCTGGTCAACGCCTCGGATGTGGAAGTGGATCTGCGTCACCCTCTCTACAAAGAGATATTCAAGAACCTCACCTATATACAAGCCGGCGCCAACCTTATTCCTTATGTGGGCACAGACCAGTATTTCAGTCTGGAAAAGGCGCTGAAACGCTCCTCGCATTTCGATTCCGAGATATACTCCAAACGCAAGTATGCTTTTTCGGGCGCCTACCGCGCCAACCTGATGGACGAGGTGAACAACCTCGCTATGGTGGCGGTGAAAGTGGCCACGGGCCACGATTTCGATGTGATCCACGCCCACGATTGGCTCACCTACCGCGCGGGTATCGCCGCCAAGAAAGCCAGCGGAAAACCGCTTGTGATTCATGTACATGCCACCGAATACGACCGTACCGGCGAGAATGTCAACACCATTGTCTACGGTATCGAACGCGAGGGTATGCTCGCCGCCGAC
Organism: uncultured Bacteroidaceae bacterium; assembly: GCA_964513825.1. Taxonomy (GTDB): domain Bacteria; phylum Bacteroidota; class Bacteroidia; order Bacteroidales; family P3; genus Pullibacteroides. The sequence goes on along the minus strand of CAZEOJ010000079.1, from coordinate 3,752 downwards.
AAAATCATCACGGTGAGCAACTACACCCGCGAGATTGTCATCAAGCGCTACGGTATAGACCCGGCCAAGGTCACCACCGTATACAACGCTGTGGAGCCCGGGCCCGACAAGGAGCCTATGGACGGACAGGCGCGCGGCCGCAGGAAGATTGTGACCTTTCTGGGGCGCGTCACCTATCAGAAGGGGCCGGAATACTTTGTGGAGGCCGCGCGCCTTGTGATGGAAAAAGACAAGGATGTACGTTTCGTGATGGCCGGTTCGGGGGATATGCTGCATACCATCGTGCGCCGCGTGGCGGCTTTGGGCATGGGGCGCCGCTTCAACTTTACGGGTTTTCTGCGCGGGGCCGATGTCGACAGGATGTATGGAATGAGCAGTGTGTATGTGATGCCCTCGGTGTCCGAACCTTTCGGAATCTCGCCCCTGGAAGCCATGCGCTCGAATGTGCCCGTGGTGATTTCCAAACAGTCGGGCGTGAGCGAGATTCTCAATCATGCGCTCAAGGTGGACTTCTGGGATGTGGACGCTATGGCCGACGCCATTTACGGACTGCTGCACTATCCCGCGCTCTCGCAGACGTTCGCGCGCATGGGAGCGGCCGATGCCCAGCAGCTCAAATGGAGTTCGGCGGCTGAGAAAATCAAACAGGTTTATAAGGAGGCTATATCATGAATACCGTAAGTATCGTTTTCAAGGTGCACCACCCGTTCTATCTCCGCTCGTATCGGTTCTTCGATATAGGGGAGAGGCACAACTACTACGATGACTACCGCAACAAGTATCTGTTGAAGCGGTTCTCGGAGCGCACCTATTATCGGGCCAACGCCATGCTCAACGGCTTGCTCGACAAACACGGCGACAAGTTCGGTTTCTCGTTTGTGTTTACGGGCTGTTCGATGGATCAGATGGAGTGGTATATGCCGGAAGTGCTCGACAATTTCAAAAGCCTCATCGCCCGCAAGGGGGTGGAGCTTTTGGCCACCGATTACAGCAGTTCCGCCACGGCGATTCTCGACAGGGAATTGTGGAAGAAGCAGGTGAAACTGCACCGCGACCGTCTGGCCGAAGTGTTCGGACAGAAGCCCTCGGTATTGGCCGGCTCGCATCTGCTCTATGACGATGAGATAGGCGAGAGTGTGGCGCAGATGGGCTTTGCGGGTGTGATGACCGAAGGCGCCAAGCCGGTGTTGGGCTGGAAAAGTCCGCACGTGCTCTATTCGCACCCCTCCTCCAAACTCAAGATAATCTTGCGCGACGGTGTTCTGAGCGAGGATATATCGCTCCGTTTCTCGGACAGGAACAGCGGTTTCTGGCCGCTCACCGCCGAGAAGTTCATCGAGAGGATGCAGGTGGACCGCGGGGCGACGAAAGGCAACGATCATATCACGCTCTACATGAACTATGGGGTGTTGGGCGAATTTCAGGATGAGGGAAGCGGTATCTTCGAGTTCTTTGAAGCGCTTGTGGACCGTATCGTTTCCGATACGGATTATGTCTTTGTGAATCCCTCCAAGCTTTGCAGCCTGAAAGAAGATTATCCCGCTCTGTATGTGCCTTTCACGGTATCGAATCTGGATGAGGAAAGGGATCTCACCGCGCTTTATGCCAACGAATTGCAAAAAGATGTGGTGGAGAATTGGCGTAGGGTATGCGAGGTGATGCGTGTGTGCGGGGACGAGGAATTGCAAAAGGATTTCCGCTTCCTGATGGGTGTGGAGAACCTCGGTTTCATGTCCACCAAATATTTCACCACCCGTCCCTCCATCCGCTATCTCAACCCCTACGATTCGCCTTACGATGCGTATATCAACTATATGAATGTCTGGTCGGACTTCCTGGAACGTCTCGAAGCGGCCGGACTGCTAAACGAAAACGGAACTATGAAAAAAGAAGAAATCTTCGCCGCTGTAAAGGCTACAGGGCGGGTGGCTTCGGCCAAACTGAAAAAGATGGCTGAGAAAGCCGAAAGCAAAGTGAACGAATTGAAGCAGACCAAGGGCAAGGAAGTGGTGGCCAAAGGCAAGGCGGCTTTGGAAAAGGCCAAGAAAGAGGCTGTCAAGGCGAGCAAGAAGGTGGAAAAGGTCGTGAAGAA
>CAZEOJ010000079.1:0-1560 GCA_964513825.1 uncultured Bacteroidaceae bacterium | reverse complement strand
GCCAAGAAGCCGGCCGCCGCTAAAAAGGCTCCTGCCAAAGCTTCTGCCAAAAAAGCCGTCGCCAAAAAGAAATAAAGGCATGGCAAGTATTCTTTGCATCGAAACGTCCACGGCGAATTGTTCGGTGGCGCTTTCACGCAACGAAGAAATCCTTTCCGAACGGCAGTCTTGTGCCGGCAACGATCACGCCGCCAAGATTGCCGTTTTTATCGATGAGGTTCTGCGTGAGGCGGCGCTTCGTCCCGAGGATTTGGACGCGGTGGCGGTGGGCAAGGGGCCGGGCTCGTATACGGGTTTGCGTATCGGTGTGGCCACCGCCAAGGGCTTGGCCTACGCGTTGCAGAAACCGCTTTTGTCGGTGAGCCCGCTGCAAGCTATGGCCTGGGAGGCGGTATCGCGTCTGCGCAAGACGGGCGATGTGCCGGCCGAGGCCTTGTTCTGTCCTATGACCGATGCGGGACGCATGGAGGTTTACTGCGCGTTCTACAACCTTGCGTGCGAGGAGGTGCGCGGTGTGCAGGCCGATATTGTGGAGGCGGGGTGTTATGACGCATATCTTGCGGGGCATCCCGTTTTCTTTTTAGGCAATGGTGCGGAGAAATGCAAGGCGGTCTTGGGGGACGAACCCCATGCCCGTTTTATGGACGGTATCACGCCGGCGGCACGGAGCATGGCGGCTTTGGCGCAGCAGGCTTTCCGTGAGGGGCGTTTCGAGGACACGGCCTATTTCGAGCCGTTCTATCTCAAAGATTTCAAGGCGGGCAAACCGCATGTAAAGGGTTTGGAGTAGTTTTTTCGTGAGGGTATGAAAAGATACGATGTGATAGGGGTGATGTCGGGCACGTCCTTGGACGGTCTGGACTTGCTCCGTGTCGCGCTCAGGTGTGGAAAGAACGGGCGGTGGCATTACGAGTTTCTCCGTGCCGAGACCTTGTCGTATCCGAAGGCTTTGCGGCAGCGTCTGGCCGAGGCCGTGAACATGAGCGGTCTGCAACTTGCGCAGTTGCACGTGGATTACGGGCATTTCGTGGGAAAGGCGTTGCGGCGGTTCGCCGCCATGCCGCTTGCAGGGACTGCAAGCGGCGCAGGCTCTGCGAGCCTGCCCGCCGCGCCGGACTTTGCCGCCGTACACGGACATACGGTCTTTCACCAACCCGAAAAAGGACTTACCCTGCAAATCGGCGACGGCGCGGCGATGGCGGCCGAGAGCGGTCTTACCGTCATCAACAACTTCCGCACCACCGACGTGGCCTTGGGCGGTCAGGGCGCGCCCCTGGTGCCCATAGGCGATGAACTGCTTTTCGGCGACTATACGTTCTGCCTCAATCTCGGAGGCATCGCCAACATTTCCTACCGCGACAGAAAGGGGGCGCGGGAAGCCTTCGACATCAGCGTCTGCAATATGGCGCTGAACCATTATGCCGCCCGTGCGGGGCTCGCCTACGACAAAGAGGGGCGCTTGGCGCGCAAAGGCGTCCTCATTTCCCCGCTTCTCGACGAATTGGAGGCGCTTCCCTATTATGCGCAGAAGCCGCCCAAGTCGTTGGGCTTCGAGAATTT
>CAZEOJ010000078.1:0-7577 GCA_964513825.1 uncultured Bacteroidaceae bacterium | reverse complement strand
CAAAAGAGCAACGGGTACGGGTGGAGTCTTTTTCGAACAAGAGCACGATGTTCTTGCCTTTGAGACGGGGTTGTTCGGTGCCCGCATACTTGGCGGCTTTGAGGTCGGCGGCCAGTTTGAGCATGTACTTGATTTCTTCGGGCGTGAAATCGAGGAGTTTCAGAAAACTCCGGTTTCTTAAATTAAAAGCCATAGTACTATAAAGTTTTATTGTTGGCGTAGGTTATGTGTGCTTTCTTTTGCAGACGCGAATTTACATATTTTTAGGGTACAGGCCATTCCGTCAGAACGTGATGTCCAGTTTCAGGTTCACCTGCAAGGGGGTGAGCGTGTTGGGCACGGCGTACTGCCGTCCGTCTACGGTAGGTATCCACGTGTAGGATATGGTGTTGCGCATCTGGAACATATTGAAAAGTTCGAGCGTGAGCCAAATATCCTTGATGTAGGTGAAAGGATTCTTGGGCCCGAATTTCCGCGCCTCGCCTTTGAGCAGGAAAGACAGCCCCACGTCCACCCGCTTGTAGTCGGGCAGGCGGGTCTTGCGGCCCTTGAACAGCGACGGATCTTCGAGCCGCTTGCTGTCGCCCGAGGGCAGCCCCGTGGCATAGACCGCGTTCAGATAAATCTTGAAATTCTTTTTCTTGAAGAGGAAATCCAGATAGTCCTGTATGTAGAGGTTGAGGGCGAACAACTGGTCGGTGGGGCGCGGAATCCAGCCCGTCTGCGTTTTGAGCCCTTCGGCCGTATAGTAGGAGATATTTTCCTGCGTGTTCATGAACGAAAGGCTGATCCACGAGTTCACGCCCTCCACAAATTCCCCGTCGAAGCGCAGGTCCACACCCGCGGCATAGCCGTGGGAACTGTTGTTGGCCATATAGCGCACCCGCACATTGTCCACTTCGTAGGGATTGAGGTCGTAGAGATATTTGTAGTAGGCCTCGGCGGTAAGCTTGAAAGGCCGCTCCGCAATGCGGAAATAGATATCGGACGAAAACAGGGCGTGTATGGCTTTCTGCGCCTTGACATCGGTGTGCAGGTTGCCGTAGATGTCCCGCAATTCCTTATAGAAAGGCGGCTGCGCGTAGTGCCCCACGGCGATACGGAAATTCACCTCTCTCCGCCATAGGGGGCGGATGTTGAGATTGAGGCGCGGACTTATGGTAAATTCGTGGTTCAGAGTCCAGTACGAAGCCCGCAAGCCCACATCCAGCACATAGACGTTCTGGGAGTTGAAGTCGAAACGCGCCTGCGCGAAGGCCGAGATACGGTGGGAGGTGGTGTGATGGGCGGCCTGATAGACTTCCTGCAAGGCGGGAGCGGCGGGCACAGGGCCCTCGTGCCCGCCGCTCCCGCCTACCGGCAGATTGTAATCCGCCGAGTCTTCCAAATGCCATTCGTTGAGGTGGTCGATGATATCCTCGTATTGATATTTGGCGCCCCATTGCCAGAACACCGCGTTCCCCTGCCGGGAACCCTGATAATCCAAGGCCGCCACAAGCCCGTTGAGATAGTTGCGCGCATGGTCGAGATAGTGGCCGCTGCCCAAGGTCTCGCCCTCCACGGGATTGCCCTGCCCGTCGTCCGAAATCTCGCCCAGCCGATAGTAGCCCTCTATGTCGAAATTCTCGCGTTCGACGGTGTTGAAGAAACTTGCCGTGAGGCGGTGCTGTTGCTTCTGCGTGGCCTGATGCGTCCAGCTGAAAGCCCCGAAATAGGTGGTGAAGCGATCCAGTTCAAACCCGTCGAAATTCACCCAGAACGCCTTGGTCTCGCCCGAGGTGCCGAATTTGGTCTGCTGGCTCCGGGGCGTGAATTTATAGCGGTTGTGGGCGATATTGCCGAAAAGTTCGAGTTTGTTCTTTTTATCGACCGCATACGAGAACAAACCTTGGAAATCGGTGAACGAAGGTCTGTATTGTCCCGTCTTGTCGAGATTTTTGAGCACCAGTTGCGAATTGCGTTGGCGCAACCCCAACAGATAGGTGAAGCGCCCGTCTTTCGAGGCACCTTCCAGATGCAGGTGCCCCCCCATGAAACTGAGCCCCACCGAGCCTGCGAATTTCTGCGGGCGTTTGTATCGGATATCCAGCACCGACGCCATTTTGTCGCCGTATTTGGCATCGAAGCCGCCCGCCGAGAAAGTGAGGTTCTGCACCAAATCGGGATTCACGAAACTCAACCCCTCCTGCTCGCCCGAACGGGTAAGGAAAGGCCGGTATACCTCGATGCCGTTCACATACACCAGATTCTCATCGAAATTGCCGCCCCGCACCGAATATTGCGACGAGAGCTCGTTGTTGCTGTTCACCCCCGGCAACGACATCAACATACCTTCCACGCCCCCCATGATGCCGGGCAGGGTCTGACTTTCCACGGGCGTGATGCTCACATAGGCCCCGCCGCGCGTGCGCGCTCCCTCCACCTTCACCTCTTCCATCTCGATATGCGAGGTCTTCAACTGCACGTTCAGCATCTTCCTCTCTCCGCTTTTGAGCCGTATGCCCTGATCGAGATCGTCGTAGGCCGCATGGCTGAAAGAAACCTTCAAGTCCACGCCACCGGGCACCTCCAATACATAATGTCCCTCGGCATCGGTGGCGGTTCCGATGGGCGTTGCGAGATTCACCACCCCCACCGCCACAAAGTCGATACCCTTGCCGTTCTCGTCGGTCACCCGTCCTTCGAGCGTAGCCTTGCCTTGTCCGTAGACTTGCGGAAAAAGCGGAAGCGTCAGCAGCATTCCGCACAGGAGTCCGAGCCACAGGCAACGTTTATTCATTATCCGGGTTGTTGGGTAGATAGTCGTAGTCGGATTCGTAGTCTTTGTAGCCCTCGTTTTGTTTCTCCAGCTTGTCGGCCTTGCGCTTGCGTTGCCATTGCTTGATGAAACGCGCCCACGCGAAAGGATTGAGCAGGTTGTTGGGCGCCTGTTGGTTCTGATAATACAGGCGTTGGCTCTGCTGCTGCATGAGGCTGTGGTAGTTCATGTTGGCGTCCATCTTGCCGGCGCGCGCCTGTTCGCGCATGGTGGCCAGATTGAAGTTCTTTTGAATGATCTCCGCGTCGTTTTCGGGAAGTTCGAGGTTGATGAAGGCGTCGCGGAACTTTTCCTTGCTCGGCCAGGGGTAGACCACCGCTTCGAGCAGCATCACCGTGTCTTGCTCCAAAGGAATCACCACCGAATACGAATCGAAATGCGAGGTGTCGGGAATGATGAAATAGCGGGTCTGATAGCCTACCGAAGAAAAACGCACCGAGTCGCCGCCCACGGCCACGAACGAGAAATAGCCGTTGGCGTCGGCGATGCCGCCTTGCCGTCGGTTCTCTATATAGATAGTGGTGAAGGGCAGGGGCTTGGTATCCACACCGCTCACCACCACGCCCGAGAACTGTATCACCTTCTGCCCGCCGAAAAGACGGTATTGCGCCTGCGCCCCCCCCACGAGGCCCCCCCACAGCAACAAAATCATCCATGCGCTTTTCCACGCGGTCATTCTTCCTGCTTTCATGCCTGTTTTTTCGGGTTTTTCGTTTGTTTCGGCGTCCCCGCTCCGGGCAAGGCATCCATCTTGCCCAACTCCATCGTATGCGACAGAATCACCATCACGATACCCAGCACGATAAAGGGAATGCTGAGAATCTGTCCCATGTCGAGCCAATAGCGGCTTTCCCACGATACCTGCACCTCCTTGACGAATTCTATCAGAAAACGCATACTGAAGCAGGCGATGAGGAACCAGCCGAAGAAAGAACCGTTGCGCAGTTTTCCCTGTTTCTTCCGGTAGACGGCCAGGAGCACGCAGAACAGGACGAAGTAGGAGAGCGCCTCGTAGATCTGGGTGGGATGCTTGGGCAACACCTCGCCGTTGTTGGCAAAGATAAAGCCCCACGGCAGCGAGGTGACGTGTCCGTAGATTTCCGAATTGAAAAGGTTGCCCATACGGATGAACAACCCGCTCAGCGCCACCACAATCACCACACGGTCCAACAGATACCATATCGAGATACGGTACTTGCGGCTCACCAGCCACAACGCGATGGGAATGGCGATGGCCGCACCGTGGCTGGCCAGCCCCCCGTCGCGGATTTTGAGAATCTCTATCGGGTGGCTCAGATAATAGCTCGGCTCATAGAAAAGACAATGGCCCAGTCTGGCCCCGATAATCACGGCAATCGCCACATACCACAGCAATACGTCCGCCAAGGCGGGATCGCGCCCCTCGGTCTTGAGCATTTTGGAAAGCAGGAACCAGCCGCAGACGAAAGCGAGGGCGAACATCACGCCATACCAACGGATTTCCAGCCCGAAAAGGCTGAATGCAACGGGGTCGCATGTCCAGGTGATGAAGTTTAGCATTGTTCTCTGAGTTCTAATAATAATTTGCGGATCTTGCGGAGGTTCTCGGCTATCTGCTGCCGGCTCTCGCCCTCCTGCAAAGGCTTGGCTTTGAGTTGTTCCTTGGCTCCGTGCAACGTAAAGCCCCGTTCCTTGACCAGATGATAGATCTGTTCGAAGCAGGCCACGTCCTGAGCCGTGAAAAGCCGGTTCCCCTTTTTGTTGCGGTAGGGTTTGATCATGTCAAACTCCTTTTCCCAAAAGCGGATCAGCGAGGCGTTCACTTGAAACATCCCGGCCACTTCACCCATTGTATAATACATCTTCTCGGACATAGGCCACTAACTCAAACTTTGGTTGATTTCTTTCGACTTCTCGAAGATTTCGAGGAATTCCTCCGGCGAGATATCGATGAAGAAGTAATAGACAGGGTTGACGTGCTTGCCGTTCACAAACACCTCGTAGTGCAGGTGCGGCCCGCTCGACATGCCCGTGTTGCCGGAATAGGCCACGATGTCGCCGCGCTTTACTTTCTGCCCCGGCTTCACCACCAGACGGTTGAGGTGGGCATACAACGATTCGTAGCCGAAACCGTGGTCGATGCGGCATACCACGCCGTAGCCCGAATAGCCCGCCACGTTGTGGGCCGCCACGGTCACCCTGCCGTCGCCGGTGGCATAGACGGGCGTGCCTTGCGGACAGGCGATGTCCACGCCCGTATGTTTGACAAGGCGTTTGTAGATAGGGTGAAACCTTTGGCCGAAACCCGAACTCATGCGGCTCTTCTGCTTGTTCACAGGATAAATGGCGGGGATGCAGGCCATGCGTTTTTCCTTTTGCTGCGCCAGAAGATAGAGCTGGTCGAAAGAGAGCGACTGGGCGTAGAGCTGGTTGGCCATGCGGTCGATGCTTTCGCCTGTCTCCATGATGACGTCGCCGAGCTCGTTGTCTTTGAACTCGCTGTAATTCTTGCGCAACACCGCCTTGCGGGCAGGGGGCTCGGCCTCGAAAATCATGCGGTAGAGGTCGCGGTCGCGGTCCTGCACATCGGTCAGAACCAAGTTCAATTCGTCCACGCGCTTGTTCAGGTAACGATATTGGGTGCGGGCCACCGAAAGGTCTTCGGCAAGCTGTTTCTCGCGGGGCGATTCAAAGAAATAGGCGAACAGGAAGAAGGCGATGCCTACCAGAAACACGCATACGACAAGATAGCGCAACAGACGGAACAGTCTTTGCCGCAGGCTCACCCGCACTTTCTTTACCGAAAGCGAGGCGGTGTCGAGGTAGTAGATGTCGTTTTTCTTCTTCCTTTTTGTCATGGCGCTACGAAAGGGGTATATCCAATACCAAAAGGGTAAAGATGTTCGAAACGGCTTCGCGCAGGGCGTCGGGCTTGGTGCCGCTCGCCGTGGCGAAGAAAGGCTGTCCGCCGCCGCTTCCGCCTATCAAGGGGGCGATTTCCTTAATCACGTTGCCGGCATGGTGTCCCTGCTTCACATATTCTTCGCCGAAAAGCAGATGAATGTAGGGGCGGTTGTCGTGGATGCCCGCCATCAGCACGATGCCGTCGGGCAGGTCCTTGCGGAACGACATGGCGATGTTCTTGGCCACATCGGGCATATAGTTGCGCAGGCAGAGTATCACGGGGATGCCCTCGATTACCTGTTTTTCGTTCAGAAGTTCGGTGTGGATCTGCTGGATGCGTTCGGTCTGCAATCTGTCCAACTCCTTCTTGAGCTTGGTATTGCCTTCGAGCAGTTTGGCCACGCTGCCCAGCACATCGCTGCCGGCCTTGAACGTGCGGCGCAACTCGGCCAATTGGTCAAAGGCGCCGTAAGCCTCCTCTTCCGCCGCCCCACCGCTCACGGCCACGATGCGGCGGATGCCGGCCGCCACCGCACTCTCGCTGATGATTTTGAAAAAGCCTATCTTACCGGTGGCGGCCACGTGCGTACCCCCGCAGAACTCCACGGAGTTTCCGTAGCGGATCACCCGCACCTTGTCGCCGTATTTCTCGGAAAAGAGCGCCATCGCACCCATTTTCCGCGCCTCGTCAATCGGCATGTCGCGCCTTTCGTCGAGGGCGATATCGCGGCGTATGTAGCTGTTCACCAACTTCTCCACCTGACGGATTTCCTCGTCCGTCATCTTTTGGAAATGCGAGAAGTCGAAGCGCAACTCACTTTCGTTCACCATCGAGCCCTTCTGTTCCACATGCGTGCCCAGCACCTTGCGCAGCGCGTGGTGCATCAAGTGGGTGGCACTGTGGTTGCAGGCGGTCTGTTCGCGCTTGTGCACGTCCACCACCGCGTGGAATTCGTGTCCGGGGTTTGCGGGAAGCTGCACCGACCAATGCACGGTGGTGTTGTTCTCCTTCACCGTATCGACGATCATGATTTTCTCGCCCGTCTGCGCGTCCTCGATATAGCCCCGGTCGCCCACCTGTCCGCCCGATTCGGCATAGAAAGGAGTGGGGGAGAAGATAAGTTGATAGAAGTCCTTGCCCTTGCGGTTCACCTTGCGGTAGCGTTCGATGTGCGTATCGCACTGCAAGAGGTCGTATCCCACAAATTCAAAGCCCTTGCTCTCGTGCAACACCACCCAGTCGTCGGAGGTCACGGCCGCATCGTTGCGCGAGCGGTTTTTCTGTTTCTGCATCTCGGCCTCGAAACCCTTTTCGTCCACTTTCAGCCCTTCTTCACGCAGCATCAGTTCCGTGAGGTCGAGGGGAAAACCGTAGGTGTCGTAGAGCGTAAAGGCGTCCACGCCGCTCAAGGTGTCCTTCTTCTCGGCCTTGAGCTTCTGACAGAGTTGCCCCAGGAGGCGGGTTCCGGTCTCTATGGTTTTGAGGAACGTGGTTTCCTCCTCGGCAATCACTTTCTCTATCAGAGATTGCTGCGCCTTGATTTCGGGGAACTGCGCGCCCATCTGCTTCACCAATACCTCCACCAGACGATAGAGGAAAGGTTCCTTGAAGCCTAGGAAACTGTATCCGTAGCGCAGGGCGCGGCGCAGGATGCGGCGGATTACATAGCCCGCCTTGTTGTTGGAGGGCAGCTGGCCGTCGGCGATGGCGAAACTGATGGCGCGGCTGTGGTCGGCAATCACGCGCATGGCGATGTCCTTCTGCGGGTCGTCGCCGTATCTTATGCCCGACGCGGCGGCGATGCTGTCGATAAGGGGCGTGAACACATCGGTGTCGTAGTTCGACTTCTTGCCCTGCACCACCATGCAGAGGCGT
>CAZEOJ010000077.1:0-7719 GCA_964513825.1 uncultured Bacteroidaceae bacterium | reverse complement strand
GATTAATTTTAGGTATGAGCAAAAAAGGGAACGCCGAAAGTTTTTATCAAACTTTCGGCGTTCCCTTTATATCCAAAACCGAAACTTCTACTTGTTGAAAGCGTCCAGGCCGGATTGCAGGTAGGCGATGAAGGCCTCCACATTGCCGTCGTAGCCGTAGCCCTTTTCCACCAAAGGCATGCCGTCGGTGCCCAACAGATGATAGTAGGGCAGCGTGTTGGTCTTGAAGCGCGTCACCTGAAAATCGCTGTTCCTCTTGCCCATCGTCTTCTTCACCTTGCCGTCGACAACGGAGGTGACCCATTCGTTTTCGGGAAGCTCACCCTTGTCGTCGCAATACATCGCGATAATCACATATTTCTTGAGCAAGGCCTGCACGCGGGGATCCGACCACACTTCGTTCTCCATCTTCTTGCAGTTGGCGCACGCATGACCCTTGAAATCGATGAATACGGGCTTCTGCTGTTCTTTGGCGCAGGCAAGACCCTCTTCGTAGTCGAAATAGCCTTTCAGCTGGAAAGGCAGGTGCAGACGGTCGGCATAGCGCGGCGTGCCGCACAGCTCCTGGTCGGAGACCGTGTAGGTGTTGTCCGCGGCGGGAGCGGCCACCCCTCGGCTCAAATCGAACTGCTGCGTGGTGGTGGGAGGCAGCAGGGGCGAAATCATCTTTAACGGAGCGCCGAACAGACCGGGCAGCAGGTAGAGCACGAACGTGAACGAGATGATGACCAGAATAAGACGGAACACGCCTATATGGTCCACATCCGAGTCGTGCGCGAATTTGATCTTGCCCAACAGATAGAGGCCCATGAGCATGAAAATCACCATCCAGATGGCGATGAACACCTCGCGGGTAAAGATGCCTATTTCGTAGACCTGGTCGATGTTGAGCAGGAACTTCATACCGAAAGCCAACAGGATGAAGGCGAACACCACTTTCACCGAGTTGAGCCAACCGCCGCTCTTGGGCATCTTGGCGAGCAGGGAGGGGAAGAGCGAGAGGATGAAGAACGGCAGACCCATAGCCAAGCCGAAGAAGAACATACCCAGCAGGGGTTTCAGCATCGAGGTTCCCATAGCGGCCTCCACCAGCAGGGTGGCCACGAAAGGACCCGTGCAGGAGAAAGATACGATGGACAGAACCGCCGCCATGAAGAAGGCCGAGATATAGCCGCCCTTGTCGGCTTTCGCGTCCATTTTGTTGGAAAGGCCCGTGGGCAGGGTGATTTCGAACAGACCGAAGAACGAGAAGGCGAAGGTGACGAACAGGAGGAAGAAAATGAGGTTGGGAATCCAGTGCGTGCTGAGCACGTTGGCGAAATCGGCGCTCTTGGTAAGCGCTACGATACCTCCTATCAACGTATAAATCAAAGTAATGGAGAGCGTGAAAATGGCGCCCTTGATAATGCCCGCCTTATGGCTGGTGCCTTCGTCGGTATCCATGAAGAACGACACCGTCATGGGTATCATGGGGAACACGCAGGGCGTGAACACCGCGGCCAGACCCGCCAGTATCGCCAGGATGAAGAAACCCCACAGGGATTCTTTTTCGGTAGCCGGTTCTTCGGCGGCCACCTCGGCCGCCACAACTGCGGCTTCTTCCTGCACCGTCTGCTGTGTTTCGGCAGGTGCGGGCGTTTCCACCTCGGCGGCGGTTTCGGCCACGGCAGCGGCTTTCTTGACGCCTTTCACCTTGAACTTGAGGTCTACATCATTGAAAGGAATGCAGGTTTCATCGTTGCACACCTGATAATCCACCGTGGCGGCGATTTCGAAATCCTTTTCGGTCTCGATGGTTATCACCTGGCGGAACTCGGCGTTCTTGGCAAAGAAACGCACCAACGTTCCAAAAATCTCATCGGTTTCTTCAATCGGCTTGGGGCTTTCCGAAATCTTGCCCTTTACCTTGAAATCTCCCGTGGCGGGAAAATTGAAAACGGTGGGTTGAGGACCGCCCGCTTCCATAAACTGCGAGTAGAGGTGATACCCGCCGCCTACTTCGGCTTTCATGACCAATTCGGCTTGGTCACCGTCCAGATAGTTGACCGAACAGGTCCATTTCACGGGGTTTTCCTGCGCCATGCCGGTAAAGGCCAGCAGGAGCGAACCCCACAAAATCAACAGTACTTTTTTCATGGTTATAGATTATGATGATTATATCTTGATGAGCGAAAATTCATAGCTTTCCACAATGGGATTGTGCAGCATGTCGCGACAGGCCTTTTCCACGGTTTCCGACGCTTTTTTTTCGGAAGCGGCCTCCACCACCAAGGTGATGCGTTTGCCCACACGGGTGTCTCCTATCCCCTCCAAACCCATTTTCTGCAAGGAGGCCTGCACCGCCCTTCCCTGCGGATCGAGCAGGGCTTCCAACGGCATGATGTTGATTTCAGCCCTGAATTTCATGGTCGACGGGATTTTCTGACAAACGGAAATGCAAAATCGAGAAACAGGGGTAGAGCAACACATCCACCGCCAGTCCCAAGCTGCCGAAGACACACAAAAGTATCACGCACACTATCGCATACATATACACGAAGCGTTTGGCTCTCCACGACCAGTCCCTGCCTTTGAGCGCGAACATGCGCAGGCGGCAGACGAGCAGAAACGACATCAACAGCGACAAAACCAGCAGATACCAGGCGTTGAGCACCACGCCCTCCCGGAACCAATACAGGTTGAGCGCCGCCCAGAACAGGGCGTTGGCGGGGGTGGGCATCCCGAAAAAGGCGCCTTTCTGCGAGGGCTCGGTGTTGAAACGGGCCAAGCGGTAGGCCGAGGCGGCGGCCATCACGAACACGGCGAAACAAAGCGCCTCGGGCATAAGCAGTTGGCTGCGGAGCATATTGTAGGCGATGACCGAGGGCGCCACGCCGAAACTCACCACGTCGGCCAACGAATCGAGCTGCGCGCCCATAATTCCCGACACACGCAGGATACGCGCCACCATGCCGTCGAGCAAATCGAAGACGGCGGCGATGCCGATGAACCACGAAGCCCAATACAGATGGGAGGAGAACGTGCACACCACCGACGCGCATCCGCACAACAGATTGCAAAGCGTCAGTATATTGGGTATTTCTTTTTTGAGCATAGGACGCAAAGGTAAGGATTTTAAAAAAATGAAAGCGCCCGACGGCCTACCATTTTTCCGAAAGGTCGAATTTGGAGCGGGGGCGACGGAAAGGTTTCCAGCGGAAACCTTGCAGGAGCCTTTGGCGCGGGGTAAGCTCTTCCGCACGGAAGAGCGTGCTCGAAACGGGCTTGATGAGGTTCACGCCCTCTATCTCGTTGTCGTGGAAATACATCTTGAGGCTTTGGCTCTCGGTCTTGTTCACGCCGATAAGGGCGTTTTCGTCGTCGAGCACATAGTAGACAGAAAGCGCCTTGGTGAGCACATGCGCCAGGCGGAAACGGGAACTGTCGTCGAAATAGCCCCACATCAGGCGGCCTTTTACCTGGTTGTAGTAGCCCTGCGACGCAGAGACCTCGCTCACGATAAACACATTGTTGCGCGCCAGAGCCTTGTAGGGCTTGTTGCCGCTCAGCCACAGCATCACGGTGTCGGCGTCGAGCTGGTAGCCTTGCAGCCACAGCATGGGTTCGCGATACATATACATGACCGAATCGCGGTGATGATAGACCAGCGAATCGCATACCGCCTGCATATCCTCGCGGAAAACCTTGACGTTGTGGTAGGCGAAGATTTCCTTCATGGTGCGGGCGGAATCGTAGGTCATATACAGGGTGTCGCCCGATACGAAAATCGTGTCGCCCTCTATCATCAGACCGTGGGGCGATTGGGTGAACAGGGCCTCGCCGTCGGTTTCGCTGTTGCGGGCGTATTCGCTGCGGATGCAGCAGCCCCGCGCCGTATCCAGCAGAAGCACATCGCGGAAAGCCTGTCCCTCCTTCAAGGCGAGGTTGTAGTAGATGCTGTCGCCGTAGAGAATCTGCGACTGCCGGTTCTTGACATAGGCGTCGCGTTGCAGGCTCACCCGTTCTCCCTCCTGGTCGAACCAGCCTTTGCGGCCGAACATGTAGTATTCGGTGGTTTCTATATTGGTGGCGCCCTGAAACTGCGTCACCGAAGTCTGACTGTAATGCAGGGTGTCTGTCCAGATAGTGTAGTCGGGGTTGACGATCACCACATCGCCGAAACAGTGGAAGAGTTCTTTTTTGCCTTCGTAGTAGCCGCTGCGCGAGGTCATGGTGGTCTGTCCCGAAACCATCTCGCCGCCCTGCGTGTAGTGGGCCGTGTTGTCGCGCCCCTCGAAGCGCAGGGAGGGGGTCTTCATCGTCATCCGTCCGTCGTCGAGCACCACGTTTCCGTCCACCACATACGAGCCCGTGCGCCCGTTGTAGTCGAGCACGTCGCCTGTGATACGCACGCCGTCGCGGGTGCGGATGCGCAGGTCTCCGTAGGCCTGGCAGGAGCCCGTGGCCTGTTCGTAGTCGGCGAATTGGCTGAGAATGGTGTTGCCCGCGTGCACGATCTTTACGTGTCCGATAAGACGGTAGATGCCGGGTTTTCCGGGTATGGTGACGATGGAGTCGCCTTGAAAGCCCTGCGCCCGTGCGGCGGGAACCGCGAGGGCCGCCAGAAACAGGCACAGCGTGCTTTTGAAGATTATGGTGAAGATTCTATCGCGAGCCCACATAGTCGTATGGTGTCGAAGAAACGAAATGACCCTTGTGGTCGAAGCGCATCAGGAAATAGTCGCGCGATTTCTCCTTGTTTTTCTCCCACACCACCACTTCGTAGTAGTTCTGCGGTTTTTCGGCGGCGGTGAAACGTTGGCGGTAGCGCGATTCGTAGACCACACGCTTGCCGGCGGCAAATTTCGGTTTGTTCGGCTGGCTTTCTATGTATTGCCGGATAGGATAGGGTATGTCCTTCTTGCCGAAAAACAAAGCGGTGGTGATATGGGTGCCGTCTTGCAGGAACACCGCCTCGGCCTTCTGTCCGAAATTGGTGAAGACGGCGCGGTAGTCGGTGTTGGTGTCGCGGAAATATTTGATTCTTTCGGCTTTGGGAAAACGTTTCTCGAAAGATTGTTGAATGTCGGCGGGGAAAAGGGTTTTTACCGAAATCGCCAGAGAGGGAACATTGACGGCGGCAAGGGAGGACTGCATACCTTCGGTACGGATAAGAGGAGCCGGCGAGGCGGGCTCCTCCGTCATCACATCTTCCTCTATCACCTCTGCAAGATATTCACTATCATTTTCTTCTACAACCTCTCCAAGCGGTTCCACCGTTTCCCTGACAGGCTCTACGGTTTCTTCATAGGTTTCTTCATAGGCTTCTTCGTAGACTTCCTCGTCTTCCGAAACCTGCTTCATCTGCGCGGTCTTAGACTGCACCATCACCTGCGCATAGGAGAAATCCCGACGGCTCTGCGGTTTGTAAAGCCGATGCGTCTGCCTGTCTTTCTCTTTCTGGAAATCCTCCTGCTGCTGCGCCTCGCTGTCTTCCGCTTCTTCGGCGGGAACCTTTATCTTAAGTTTTGCCAGGAAAGAAAGCCATTTTTCCTCGAAAGCGGAGTTTTTCCTCTCACGTTCCTCCTTCTTTTTCTGCTTCATGGCGGCATAATCCTCACGCCATGCAAAAAAGCCTATGGAGGGTTCCGCCACCTCATCGTCTTCCTCCACCTCATCCGCATCCTCTCCATGTTCCTCATAACCTCGCACAGAAGACAGAACCTCTTCTTCCGACAGGCTCTGATGCGCCTGCAAAAGCAAAACCTCCTCTTCGTTGAGGGGCTCGAAATTGTCCCAATCCTCGTCGACGGTGCCGTCTATGCTCACCACATTGCCCTGCATATCGAAGCACACCTCGGTCATATAGCCCGGAATGCCCCGGATGGAAAACAAGGCGTAGTAGTGGCGACCCTGCCAACGGTCTTCCTCGTAGGTGCAGGAACGCAGGTTGTAGAACGCATATTTGGCGCTGATGAAATCGTGCGCACGCAGAGGCAGGGTCGCCTCGGGAATCACCGTACGCGTGCTCACCCACTCGCCGTTGGTCTGAAACAACGACATCACCTCCTTGTAGGGAAGGTTGTAGCGGGCGCAGTAGCCCACGCTCGTCCAATCCCATTTCACAATCTTCAACGGAAAAAGATGAGGGTGCGCCAAGCGGAAACTCTCCTGCACCGCAGGGGGTAGCGACGACCTGTACACACGCTGCGCCCCCGCTCCCTCCGGCACCAAAAGCAAGAGGAAAAGCAAGGCCGCGCCTGCAAGAGTCCGTATATGTACTGTTGTCGTCCGCATCCGCTGCAATCGGTTTTTAACAGGCTTTCAAGCTCAAATCCAAGGCGGCGATGTGATGGGTGAGCGCCCCCACCGAGATGAAATCGACGCCCGTGGCCGCATACAGGGGCAAAGTCTGTTCGGTGATGCCGCCCGACGCCTCGGTCTCGTATCTGCCGTCCACCACCTTCAAGGCCTTGCGCAAATCCTCGGGCGTAAAGTTGTCGAGCATCACGCGGTTCACGCCGCCGTGCTTCATCACACGGTCGAGTTCGTCGAAATTCCGCACCTCTATCTCGATAGGCAGGGTCTTGCCTTTCTCCTGTAGATAAGTGTGCACGGCGTCTATGGCCTTTTCGATGCCGCCCGCGAAATCGATATGGTTGTCCTTAATCAGAATCATGTCGAACAAGCCGAAACGGTGGTTGCTGCCGCCGCCGATCTTCACGGCCATTTTCTCGAAAATACGGTTGTTGGGCGTGGTCTTGCGGGTGTCGAGCAGGGTGGTGCGGCGTCCGTTGTCGGTGGGCACCGACGCGATGAGGTTGACTAAACGGCGGGTGTGCGTGGCGATGCCGCTCATACGCTGTATATAGTTGAGGCTCAGGCGCTCGGCGGTGAGAATGGAACGCGAGAAACCCTCCACCTCAAAAATCCTGTCGCCTTTCTTCACCTCCGCTCCGTCCTGCACCAAAGGCGTGAAGACGGTTTTCGGATCCACTTCCTCATATACCATGCGGGCAATCC
This sequence comes from uncultured Bacteroidaceae bacterium, assembly GCA_964513825.1. Taxonomy (GTDB): domain Bacteria; phylum Bacteroidota; class Bacteroidia; order Bacteroidales; family P3; genus Pullibacteroides. The sequence goes on along the minus strand of CAZEOJ010000077.1, from coordinate 717 downwards.
CGACGCCGGCGATCACCCCTTCTTCCTTGGCCACCAACACGGCTTTCCCCTTGGCCGAAGCGGGAATGCACGAGAGCGACGTATGGTCGCCGTCGCCCACATCCTCCTGCAAGGCAAGACGGATGTAGTTTCTCATCACCTTTTCTTCTTCGCTCATCATTTGCTTTTCTTGCTGTTCTGGTATTCCTGATTGAGTCCGTCGATAACTTCCTGGGTTACGTCGAGCGAGGGTTGCGCGTAGAGCACGCCGCTGCTGCGGCCCGTCATCACCACCAACGTATAGGGGCCTTTCTCCTCGTTGTATCTCTCGATATACGAAAGTATCGTGTTGGTGACATCCTCCATGCGCTGGGTCTGAAGCGTCACCAGCTGGTTGGCGTAGGTCTGTTGGAGAGCCGCGATGTCCTGCTGCTTCTGTTCGAGATTGGCTTCGCGACGTTTCTGTTCGGCGAGGGTGAGGGTGGCGCCGATTTTGAGATAGTTCTCGTATTCGTTCTGAAAGTTGGTCGCCTGCCTCTGCACGTCGGCGGTGAGGCGTTTTTCGGTGTCGGAGAGTTCTTTCTGCACGTCGGCCACCATCTGGAATTCGTCGTTCACACGGTCCATGTTCACGGCGGCGATACGGATATCGGTGGGGGCGGCGGAGTTTTCGGAAACGACTGCCGCGGCTCCATTCTTGGAGGTTTTGTCTTGGTTGTTGCAAGAGGTGAGGGCGAG
>CAZEOJ010000076.1:6612-7741 GCA_964513825.1 uncultured Bacteroidaceae bacterium | reverse complement strand
TGCGGAAGGCGCTGGAAAAAGGCGACGAACTCAAGAAACAATACAACAAATAGCCTACATCCACTTGCGTTTCTTCGCGTAGAAGATAAAGGCGATGATGAAGCAGAACATAAAGCCTATCACGCCCCAGAACAGCCATTTCCATTCGGCCAGGGGCAGGTTCATGTTCATTCCGTAGAGCCCCGTGATAAAGGTAAGAGGCAGAAAGAGGGTGGAAATGAACGTCATGATTTTCATCACCTCGTTGATACGGTTGGTCTGCATGGAATCGAACGTCTTGGAAAGCCCCTCGATCAATTCGCCGTGGTCTTCCACCATATCCCACATTTTCTGATAGTAGTCGAGGATATTGCCCCAATAGTCGTCCATAAAGTCGCCGCTCTGCGAGAAGCCCTTGATGGAGCCCGACTCGAACTTGTGGAACAGACGCAGCTGCGGTTTGAAAATCGTGTTGAGCAGAATGATGTTGCGCCGCGTCACCGAGATGTTTTCGATGGTGTCCTCGGCGCGTTTGCCGAACAATTCGCGGTTGATGTTGTCGATGGTGGCCCCGATGCGCAGCAGAAGCGAGTAGGAGTCCACCATAAGGCGGTTGAGAATCGTGTAGAGCAAGGCGTCGGAACTGGACTTGACGAAGTCGTCCACGCTCTCGGGGCGCTTTTCGGTCTGGTCGAAGAACGAACGCAAGGCCCACTGCCCCTGGGTAATGGTGATGATGTAGTCCTCGCCCCAGAAAATCTTGGCCTCGCGGATACGCAGCACTTTCTGCTGATTGTCCACAAAGCCCGGAAAATGCAGGATAAGGAAGTTGTAATCGTCGTAGATGTCTATCTTGGGACGTTGGTTGGTGCTGAGGCAGTCTTCGATATCCAAAGGGTGGAAATGGAAGTTATCTTCCAGAAATTCCAGATCTTCTTCGGTAGGATTCTGTATGTGGTGCCATTTGATGGCGCCGAAGTCGATGGTTTCGATCATGACGTTTTCCCTTTGGATGATTGATGAATTCGACTACATGCCGGTAAATCTGTTTGGCGCCGGAGCAGGGCGGGGCATCCGCCAAGTTCGCGGGCGCGGTTTCAACGCCTGCAAAGGTAGAGAAAAAATCTAAAAAATGTTACCTTTGTCCGTT
>CAZEOJ010000076.1:0-6512 GCA_964513825.1 uncultured Bacteroidaceae bacterium | reverse complement strand
CACGCCCGCGGGGTGCTTTGCGCGCCTATCACGATGAGCCGCTGCGACGAATTGCAGCTGCCGCATCAGGTGGAGCACAACACCTCGGTTCTGGGCACGCCCTTCACGATAACGATAGACAAGCTGGAAGGCTGCACCACCGGCGTGTCGGCCTCCGACCGCGCGGCCACGATAAGGGCTTTGGCCGATCCCTCGGCAAAGCCCTCCGATTTCGGCAGGCCGGGGCACATCAACCCCCTTTATGCACAGGATGCGGGGGTATTGCGCCGCGCGGGACATACCGAAGCCTGTGTGGATCTGGCACGGCTGGCGGGGCTCTATCCGGCGGCGGCGCTTATGGAGATCATGAGCGAGGACGGCACGATGGCCCGTCTGCCCGAACTGCGGAAATTCGCCGACCAATACGGCATCAAGCTGATTTCGATAGCCGACCTGATAGCCTACCGCATCCGCACCGAAAGCCTGGTAAAAGAAGAAGTGGTGGTGAACCTGCCCACGCATCACGGCAATTTTCAGCTGCACGCCTTTACCGAGAGCAACAGCGGCATGTTGCATCTGGCCTTGGTGAAAGGCGAGTGGAAAGACGACGAGCCGATTTTGGTGCGCGTGCATTCGTGCTGCCTCACGGGCGACGTGCTGGCCTCCTGCCGCTGCGACTGCGGCGAGCAGCTGCACGACGCCATGCAGATGGTGGAGAACGCGGGCAAGGGCATCATTCTGTACATGAATCAGGAAGGCCGCGGAATAGGACTGCTCAACAAACTGAAAGCCTATAAACTGCAAGACGAAGGCAAGGATACCGTCGAGGCCAACGTGCTGCTGGGCTTCAAGCCCGACGAGCGCGACTACGGCACGGGCGCGCAGATTCTGCGTCATCTGCACGCGCACAAGGTGCGGCTCATCACCAACAACCCCGCCAAGCGGGTGGGCTTGCAGAGCTACGGCATCGAAATCGTGGAGACGGTGCCCATCATCGAGCAACCCAATCCCCACGATGAGTTCTACTTGCGCACCAAGCAAGACAAAATGGGTCACGACCTGCATTTTTAACCGATAAAGTTCAAGGCGGAAAATGGCGAAGAACAGACGAAGGACACCGATAACCCCCATGCCTGTGGCGGAACCCGCTCCGGAGGAGATTCTCGAAGACGAGGCTCCGGTGGAGGAGGAACCCGAACAGGAAGAGGACGCACCGCAGGACGAGGAGGAAGTTTCGTGGGGGCGCAAGGTGGTGGATTTCTTTTCGTCCCTGCCCGCCGAAAAACCCCGCCGCATCGTAGGCTTCTTCTTTCTGTCCGCAGGCCTGTTCCTGCTGGTTTCGTTGCTTTCGCACTTCCTCTATTGGTGGGTGGACTACGACAAGGTGCAACAGGCGCTCAACGGGGGCTTGTGGGAGGATAACGGTTGGAGCGTGCGCAATTTCGGCGGCATCTTGGGCGCCTATACCGCGTATGCGTTGGTCAACAAGGGTTTCGGGGTGGCCTCCCTGCTCATTCCCGTCGTGGTGTTCCTGATGGGCTTGCAGATTCTGCGCATACGCAAGTTCCGTTGGTTCAAGATTTTCTTTCAGACCCTATTCGGCCTTTTGTGGATTTCCACGTTGTTGGGCACGTTCTTCAAGAGCGGCGACCTCTATGTGCTGGGGGGCAGCGTGGGGATGCATACCTCGCTCTACCTGCGGGGACTGTTGGGCGTGGCGGGTTTGACGCTCATCATGACGTTCACGTTGTTCTGCTATTTCATCGTCAATTACAGTCTGGGAAAATTGAAGTGGAGGCGGAAGCCGAAGACCGAGGGGCAGGGCGTGGCGCAGGAAGAAGATACGCCGGAAGTTTTGCCGCAACAACAGGAGGCGGAGCCGGCGGGAGTGGAGCGCACGGAGGAGGAATCCGATCCCTTGGAGGGAATGACCGTGACGATGCGTATGGGACTTGGAAGCGACACGGGCGCGGGGCTTGCCGAGGTGGAAGAAGATAGCGATTTGATTATCAACGGAGAGGATGAGGATGATGAAGAGGAGGAGGAGGCTATTCCTCTCGATGACGCAGAGGAAGAAACGGAACTGCCGCAAGAGGCGGAATCCGCAGAGGAAGAGGGCGCGGACGATGATTTGGGCGAGATGAAGATTGTGGACACCCGCACCGTTGTGGAAAACCATACCCAAAAAGTGGAGGCCGGGCCCGAACACTATACGATAGACACGCCCTACGACCCGCGGCTGGAACTGCGCGATTACCGCTTTCCAGGCCTGGATCTGCTGGAAGATTTCGGCGACCAGAGTCAGAACATCCAGGACATGAACGAGGAGTTGCAGACGAACAAGAACCGGATTGTGTCCACCTTGCAGAACTACGGCATCGACATCAGCAAGATTTCGGCGACCATAGGCCCCACCGTCACCCTCTACGAGATTGTGCCGGCTCCGGGCGTGCGCATCAGCAAAATCAAGAATCTGGAAGACGACATCGCCCTGAGCCTCTCGGCCCTGGGCATCCGTATCATCGCGCCCATTCCGGGCAAAGGCACGATAGGCATCGAGGTGCCCAACAGCAAGAAACAGGTGGTGCCGATGCGCGACATGCTCACCTGCGCCAAATTCCGCAAGGCGGGCTATGCCTTGCCGATAGCGTTGGGAAAGACCATTTCGAACGAGGAATTCGTGACCGACCTGGCCAAGATGCCGCACCTGCTGGTGGCCGGCGCCACGGGACAGGGTAAATCGGTGGGTCTGAACGCCATTATCGCGTCGCTGCTCTATTCCAAGCACCCCGCCGAGCTCAAGTTCGTGATGGTGGACCCCAAGAAGGTGGAATTGAGCCTGTTCAACAAGATAGAAAGGCACTATTTAGCCAAGCTGCCCGATACCGACGAGGCCGTGATTACCGACACCCGCAAGGTGGTGCGCACGCTCAAATCGCTCTGCATCGAAATGGACGAGCGCTACGATCTGCTCAAAGATGCCGCGGCCAAGAACCTCAAGGAATATAACGCCAAGTTTGTGGCGCGCAAGCTCAATCCCGAGAACGGGCATCGCTATCTTCCCTATATCGTGTTGATTATCGACGAGTTCGCCGACCTTATCATGACCGCGGGCAAGGAAGTGGAACAGCCTATCGCCCGTCTGGCCCAGTTGGCGCGGGCTATCGGCATACACTTGGTGATTGCCACGCAACGCCCCTCGGTCAATGTGATTACGGGTCTTATCAAGGCCAACTTCCCCGCGCGTATCGCGTTCAAGGTGCAGTCGAAGGTGGATTCGCGCACCATTTTGGACTCCAACGGCGCCGACCAGCTCATAGGTCGGGGCGATATGCTCATCTCGATGGGCGAGGGCATCACCCGCCTGCAATGCGCGTTTATCGACACGCCCGAAATCGAGCGGATTTCGGACTTTATCGGCGAGCAACGGGCTTTCCCTACCGCCTATCAGCTGCCCGAATGTCCCGAGGAGGGCGAGGGGGGCGGCGGGGCGGCCGACATGGAGGGCGAAGAATGGGATTCGATGTTCAAGGAAGCCGCGGAAATGGTGGTTTCCTCGCAACAGGCCTCCACGTCTATGCTGCAACGCAAGTTCAAACTCGGCTACAACCGTGCGGGGCGCATCATGGACCAACTCGAGAGCGCCGGCGTGGTGAGTGCGTTCGACGGCCGCAAGATACGCGAGGTGAAGATCAAGGATCCCGCCGCGTTGCAACAGATTTTTGCGGCGATAGGCCTGGAGGATTGATAATTAATAAAAATCGGAACGTGAGAGCATACCGTTTTTTTGCGAAATATATAGGGCTGACGGCCTTGGCGCTTCTGTGGGCGGCGGGGTCGTCGGCGGCGCAGCCGCCCGCGGTGCAGCGCACCGTCAAGTCCGACCAGGGCTCGGACGACCCCGCCGCCCACGCGTTGTTGTCCAAGACGGCCAAGTGGATGAATGCGGCCGCGGACTTGGAAATCGTTTTCGACGCCTGCGTGGCCGACAGCCGTTCGCTGAACGCGCCCCGCGACTGTCAGCGCGGCTCGCTCGTGTGCCGGGGGCAGAAATTCCGCCTTGCGGTGGGGCCGCAGACCTTCTACTGCGACGGCAAGGACCTTTGGGCGTATATGCCGCAGAACAAGGAGGTGAGCGTGTATGCCTACGACGAGGCGCAGGCGCAGATAAACCCCGTCTCGCTGATACGCAACTATAAGAAATACTACCGCGCCAAATATATACGGCAGGAGAACATAGCCGGCTCGGCGCGCAATATCCTCGACCTTACGCCGCTCTCGCCCTCCGACATCCTCAAGGTGCGGCTCTTTCTCAATGCCGGCGACAACCTGCCTTACCGGCTCGAACTCTATTATTCGCAGGAGCAGATACAGGTGCTGCTGATAAAGTCGTGCAAAGAGGCAAAAGGTCTTAAAGACAAAGATTTCGTTTTCGATACGTCGCTTTTTCCGGGCGTCATGGTGAACGATATGCGCTAAACCGCCGCCGGATATGAAACTCTGCATAGCCGAAAAACCGAGTGTGGGGCGCGAAATCGCCCGTGTGTTGGGAGCCACGGCTTCCAGGAACGGCTATATGGAGGGCAACGGCTATTGGGTGTCGTGGACGTTCGGGCATCTGTGCACGCTCTACGAACCCGAGGACTACGGCATGGAGTGGAAGCAGTGGCGCATGGAGGTGCTGCCGATGATTCCGTCGCGTTTCCGTCTCAAACTCATTCCCGAAAAAGGCAGCATGGCGCAGTTCGAGATTCTCAAGGATTTGATTTCTAAATGCGAGGAGGTGATAAATTGCGGGGATGCGGGGCAGGAGGGAGAGGTGATCCAGCGTTGGGTGATGCAGAAGGCGGGTTGCAAGGTGCCCGTGAAACGGCTGTGGATTTCCTCGCTCACCGAGGAGGCTATCAAGGAGGGCTTCGCGAACCTCTATCCGGCTTCCGACTTCGACAACCTCTATGCGGCGGGCTCTATCCGCGCCATAGGCGACTGGTTATTAGGGATGAACGCGAGCCGCGCCTATACGCTCAAATTCGCCGCGCCCAAGCAGGTGATTTCGATAGGACGGGTGCAGACGCCCACCTTGGCGTTGTTGGTGGAGCGGCAGAAGGCCATCGCCAATTTCAAGCCCGAAAAATTCTGGGAACTGCGCACGCTCTACAAGGGCGGCATGTTTCAGAGCACCAAGGGGCGCATGGCCACCGAGGAGGCCGCCGCGGCCTTGTGCAAGAAGGTGGAGGCCGCGCCTTTCACCGTCACCAAGGTGGAGAAGAAAAAGGCGAAGGAGGGCGCTCCCAAACTCTTCGACCTCACGTTGTTGCAGGTGGAGAGCAACCGCAAGTTCGGCTTCTCGGCCGAGGAGACCTTGCAGACCATACAGAGCCTTTACGAGAAGAAACTCACCACCTATCCGCGTGTGGACACCAATTTTCTGCCCAACGATGTCTATCCGAAGGTGCCGGGCATCATGCGGGGCCTGGTGCCCTATGCCACCTATACGCAGGAACTTCTGAGCAAGGGGGCTTTGCCCAAGAGCAAGAAGGTGTTTAACGACAAGAAGATAACCGACCACCATGCCATTATCCCCACGGGTGAGTTCTCTGCGGCTTCGGGTCTGAACCGCAACGAGAAGTTGGTGTTCGACTTGGTGATACGGCGTTTCCTGGCGGTCTTCTATCCGGATTGCGAATACGACAACACCTTGGTTTCGGGCGAGGTGGTGACCGACGATGCCAAGGTGGAATTCAAGGCCACGGGGCGGGTGATTGTGAATCCGGGCTGGCGGGTGCTTTTTCCCGACAAGAGCCAGGAGGAGGGCGAGGAGGAGAAGGATTCCGACGAGAAGCTGTTGCCGTCCTACGAGGTGGGCGAGAGCGGGCCGCACAAGCCCGAAATCGTGGCCAAGCAGACGCAGCCGCCCAAATACATGACCGAGGCCGATTTGCTCAAAGCGATGGAGACGGCGGGCAAGACGGTGGACGACGACGAGTTGCGCGATTTGATGAAGGCCAACGGCATAGGGAGGCCGTCCACGCGGGCGGCGATTATCGAGACGCTTCTGCGGCGCAAATACATCTATAAGGAGAAGAAGCGGGTGTTGCCTACGCCTATGGGTATCAAGTTGATAGATACGATTCCCAATCGGTTGCTCAAATCGGCGGAGTTGACGGGGCAGTGGGAGAAGAAGCTCCGTGATATTTCGGAGGGCAATTATTCGCCGGCCGATTTCATGGCGCAGTTGCGGCAGATGGTGGGGGCTGTGGTGGACGAGGTGCAGCGGACGCCGCGGGTGGTGTTGGGCGAGGAAAATTGATTATTTTTGCGGTTTGAGGTGTTGTGAAAATTTAAAAACGAAGATATATGGACTTTACAGCGAAATTGATTGAAATCCGTGAGCCGGTGACGGGTCAGGGAAAGAATGGCGAATGGAAGCGTCAGGAGTACATCTTTGAGACCGAATCGCAGTATCCGAGAAAGATTTGCGTGCAGGTGTGGGGCGACCGTGCCATTACCGATCCGTCGATCATGCAGGTGGG
>CAZEOJ010000075.1:0-7839 GCA_964513825.1 uncultured Bacteroidaceae bacterium | reverse complement strand
AGCTTTGCTTTTGCACTCAACTTATTCGTATATTTGCAATCTTTACACCGTATTATATTGTACCGATGGATAAATATAACGAGTACAGACAGCTCAATCTCCCGCAGATAGGAGAAAGCGTGCAGAAATTTTGGGAAGACAACCATTGTTTCGAGCAGAGCCTCAAGAACCGCGAGGGACATCCCGATTTCGTGTTCTACGAAGGCCCCCCTTCCGCCAACGGAATGCCGGGCATCCACCATGTGATAGCGCGTACTATCAAGGATATTTTCTGTCGCTACAAGACCCTCAAAGGCTTCAACGTGCAGCGCAAGGCCGGTTGGGATACCCACGGTCTGCCCGTGGAATTGGGCGTGGAGAAGAATCTCGGCATCACCAAAGAAGATATAGGAAAGAAAATCAGCGTAGAAGACTATAACGCCGCTTGCCGCAAGGAGGTGATGAAATACAAGGACCGCTGGGACGACCTCACGCGCAAAATGGGCTATTGGGTCGACTTGGAGCATCCTTATATCACCTTTACCAATAAATACATAGAAAGCGTCTGGTATTTGCTCAAACAGCTCTACCAAAAGAATCTGCTCTACAAAGGCTATTCGATACAGCCTTTCTCGCCGGCGGCGGGCACGGGTCTGAGTACTCATGAGCTCAACCAGCCCGGTTGCTACCGCGACGTGAAAGACACCACCTGCGTGGCGATGTTCCGTCTGCTGCCCAATCAGAAACTGCCGTTCCAAGCCGATGTAAAGAGCGAAGATGTCTGCGCCTTGGCCTGGACCACCACACCCTGGACCTTGCCTTCCAACACCGCGCTCTGCGTGGGTCCCTCTTTCGACTACAATCTGGTGAAGACCGTCAATCCCTATTCGGGAGAACCTTGCACGGTGATTCTGGCGGACGCCCTGATGAGTTCGTTCTTCAAGAATCCCGGGCTCAAATTCGAAGACTACAAGCAAGGCGACAAAGAACTGCCTTATCAGGTGCTGGGAACGGTAAAGGGCACCGCGCTCGAAGGCCTGCGCTACGAACAGTTGATTCCGTGGGTAAAGCCTACGGCGGTGGGCGGTGGCGGCAAGACCGAGGACTGGAACCGGCCCGACGACAGTTTCCGTTTTATCTTGGGCGATTATGTGACCACCGAAGACGGTACGGGTATCGTGCATATCGCGCCCACTTTCGGTGCCGACGACGCGCGTGTGGGACAGAAAGCGGGCATAGGCTCGTTGCTGATGTTCGACCGCGACGGGCTTCAGTTGCCGATGGTGGACCGGCAGGGACGTTTCTGTCTGCTCGAGACCCTGCATCCCGACTTTGTGAAAGCGAAAGTGAATGTGGAAGCCTATCGTGCCTACGAGGGCAAGTTCGTGAAGAACGCCTACGACCCCACCAAGACCGACAAAGACATGAGCTTGGATGTGGAAATCGTGATCATGCTCAAAGAGCAGGGCAAACTCTTCAAGAGCGAGAAACACACCCACAACTACCCCCATTGCTGGCGTACCGACAAACCGGTGCTTTATTATCCGCTCGATTCATGGTTCATCCGCACCACCGCCTGCAAGGACAGGATGATCGCGCTCAACAAGACCATAGGCTGGAAACCCGAAGCCACCGGCACGGGCCGTTTCGGAAACTGGCTCGAGAACCTGGTGGACTGGAACCTGTCGCGTTCGCGCTATTGGGGGACGCCGCTTCCGATTTGGGTGAGCGAGGACCGCAAGGAACAGCTCTGCATCGGCTCGGTGGCGGAACTCAAAGCCGAGATAGAGAAGTCTATCGCGGCGGGCTTCATGACCCAAAACCCGCTCAAAGCCTACACCGACGGCGATATGAGCGAGGCCAACTACGAGAAATTCGACCTGCACCGTCCGCATGTGGACGAAATCGTGCTGGTTTCTCCCTCCGGCAAAAAGATGTTCCGCGAGAGCGACCTCATCGATGTGTGGTTCGACAGCGGCGCCATGCCCTACGCGCAGATACACTATCCTTTCGAGAATAAGGAAAAGATGAACCACTGCTTCCCCGCCGACTTCATCGCCGAAGGCGTGGACCAAACCCGCGGCTGGTTCTTCACCCTGCACGCCATAGCGAGCATGGTGTTCGATTCGGTAGCCTACAAAAACGTGGTTTCCAACGGCTTGGTGCTCGATAAAAACGGCAACAAGATGTCCAAGCGTCTGGGGAACGCCGTCGATCCTTTCACCATTATCGGCAAATACGGCCCCGACGCCACACGTTGGTATATGATAACCAACTCGCAGCCGTGGGAAAACCTCAAATTCGACGAGGAGGGTGTGGGCGAAGTGCAACGCAAGTTCTTCGGCACGCTCTACAACACCTACGGTTTCTTTGCCCTCTACGCCAATATCGACGGGTTCCGCTATACCGAAGCCGACCTGCCCTCCGCCAAGCGCCCTGAGATAGACCGTTGGATTCTTTCCGAGCTCAACACCTTGATAAAGGGCGTGGACGAGGCGTTGAACGAATACGAACCCACCCGCGCGGGCCGCTTGATACAGACCTTTGTGGATGAACGGCTCAGCAACTGGTATGTGCGCCTCAGCCGCCGCCGTTTCTGGAAAGGCGGACAGGGCGAGGACAAGATTTCGGCCTATCAGACCCTCTACACCTGCTTGGAAACCTTGTCCAAACTCATCGCGCCTATCGCGCCTTTCTTTGCCGAACGTCTGTATAACGACCTCAACGCCGTGACAGGCCGTGAGAGACACGCTTCGGTGCACTACACCGACTTCCCCGCCTACCACGCCGATTTGGTGGACAAGGATTTGGAAGAAAGGATGCAGTTGGCGCAGAAAATCTGCTCGATGGTGCTTTCGTTGCGCAAGAAGCAGAATCTCAAGGTGCGTCAGCCCTTGCAGAAAATCATGCTCCCCGTGCTCGACGACAAATTCCGCAAGCAGGTGGAAAGCGTGCAGAACCTCATCCTCTCGGAAGTAAACATCAAGGAGATTGAGTTTATCACCGACACCCAATTCCTCAGCAAGAAAATCAAGCCCGATTTCAAGGCCTTGGGGCCTAAATACGGCAAGTTGATGAAGCCTATCGCCGCCTTTATCACGGCTATGGACGGCGAAAAAATCGCACAGCTCGAAAAAGAAGGTTCCCTCAAGACCCTGGTGGAGAATCAGGAAGTGACGATTGCCCTGAGCGACGTGGACATCTTTACCGAGGACATTCCCGGTTGGGCGGTGACCAACGAAGGGACGCTGACGGTGGCGCTCGACATCGCCCTCACCGATGCCTTGCGCGAAGAAGGTCTGGCGCGCGAATGGGTGAACCGCATCCAGAACCTCCGCAAAGACAAAGGTTTGGAGGTGACCGATAAAATCACGGTGTATATCGAATCCAATCCCGAATCGGACAAGGCGGTCGAACACAACTACGACTATATCTGTTCCGAAACTTTGGCGGTGAAAGTGAACCTGCTCCCTGCCTCGCAGATCAGCGGCGGCGTGACGGCAGACCTCACCGATACCCTCAACTTACGTTTGGATTTGGAAAAAGCGAATTAGCCATGAAACAAGAAAACAACGACAAAAAACGCTATTCCGACAAGGAACTGGAAGAATTCCGGGAAATCATCCTGCAAAAGTTGGAGAAAGCGCGTGCCGATTTGGATTCGTTGCGCGAGGCCTATACCAACAACGGCGAGAACGACATCAACGATACCTCGCCCACTTTCAAGGTATTGGAAGAAGGCTATCAGGTGCTTTCCAAAGAAGAGAATTCCCGTCTGGCCCTGCGTCAGCAAAAGTTCATCGCCTCTTTGGAAGCGGCCTTGGTGCGTATCGAGAACAAAAGCTACGGCATCTGCCGCAAGACGGGCAAACTCATCGAGAAAGAACGTCTGCGCGTGGTGCCTCACGCCACCTTGTGCATGGAAGCCAAGCGGAACCAGCACCGCATGGGTATGTCGGCCTCCGATGAGGAATAAGCCGGAAGACAAAAAAGAGTGTATGAAAGTCGCGCTTTGGTGTCGCAACCACCTGCCCCTGCTTATCGTGCCCGCCGTCTTGGTGCTTGACCAAGCGAGCAAATTCGCCGTGAAACTGAATATGCGGATCGGCGAGGACATCCGTATTTTCGATTGGTTTCACATCCACTTTCTCGAAAACAACGGCATGGCTTTCGGCATGACCTTGGGCGAGAATGCGGGAAAGTTGATTCTGAGCCTGATACGCTTGGGGTTGATTGTCTTCTTGTGCTGGTATATAAGAAAGGCCAACAAGGCCTACAAGTCCCGAGAAGTCAAGGGCTCGTTGGTGGTGTGCCTTTCGTTGATTCTGGCCGGTGCGGTGGGGAATATGCTCGACTGCGCTTTCTACGGCCTCATCTTTTCGGAAAGTTATTTCAGCCTGGCATCGCTCTTTCCCGAAGGCGGCGGTTATGCGCCCTTGCTCTTCGGCCGGGTGGTGGATATGCTCTACTTCCCTCTTTTTCACGGACATTGGCCAACGTGGGTGCCGGCGGTGGGCGGCAACGAACTCTTGTTTTTCCGTCCTGTCTTCAATATCGCCGACTCGGCCGTCACGGTGGGTTTCTTTATTTTTGTCCTTACACAACGCTCCCTTTGGTGGCCCGCCTCACGTAAAGCATCATGATTTCCATCAACGCTCTTTCGGTGTCCTTTACGGGGAACACCCTTTTCGACAATGTTTCGTTTCTCATCAAGGACAAAGACCGCATCGGCCTTACCGGTAAGAACGGCGCGGGCAAATCCACCCTGCTGAAAATCCTGGCGGGCAGACAGGAGCCCGACAGCGGGAGCGTGGTGATTCCGGGCGGTCAGGAAGTGGGCTATCTGCCGCAGGAGATGATTCCCGACTCCACGCGCACCATTATGGACGAGACCCTCACCGCCTTTTCCAAAACCATCGCCTTGGAAAAGGAAATCGAACGGCTCAACGAGGAACTCGCCCAACGCACCGACTACGAATCAAGAGAATATCAATCTATCATAGAACGCCTTACCGAAGCCAACGAACGTTTCCACCTTATCGGAGGCAACGACCGGCAGGGTTCGGCCGAAAAGGTACTTTTGGGTTTGGGTTTCAAGCGCAGCGACTTTACACGCAACATCACCGAATTCAGTTCGGGCTGGCAGATGCGGGTGGAACTGGCCAAAATCCTCCTGCGCGACCCCGATGTGATGCTTTTGGACGAGCCCACCAACCACCTCGACATCGAGTCCATCGGCTGGCTGGAAGAGTTTTTGCAGACCTATCGCGGGGCGGTGGTGCTGGTGAGCCACGACCGCAAGTTTCTGGACAAGGTGACCCGCCGCACCATCGAAATCGTGTTGGGAAAGATAGAAGACTACAACGTTTCGTATTCGGAATACGTGCAGCAACGCGCCGAGCGGCGTGCCGTGCAGCAGTCGGCCTACGACAACCAGCAGAAGGAAATCGAGAACATAGAACGTTTTATAGAACGTTTCCGCTATAAGGCCACCAAAGCGCGGCAGGCGCAGTCCCGCTTGAAGATGCTCGACAAAATGGAACGCATCGAAGTGGATCAGACCGACAATTCGGCCATTTCTTTCCGTTTCCCTCCCGCGCCGCATTGCGGAAAAATCGTGGTGCGGGCGCAGAATGCCGGCAAATGCTATGGCGAGAAGCGCGTGTTCGGCGGCTTTGACCTGGTGTTGGAGAAAGGCGAGAAAATAGCGTTGGTGGGACGGAACGGAGAGGGGAAATCCACTTTCTCGAAAATGGTGATGGGTGAGATTGCCGACCACGAGGGCGTGGTGGAAATCGGAGCGGGCGTAAAGATCGGCTATTTCGCGCAGAATCAGGCGGCCTTGCTCAACGGCGACAAAACGGTGTTCGAGACTATCGACGACATCGCCGTGGGCGAAGTGCGCACGCGCATCCGCAATATCCTGGGTTGTTTCCTGTTTTCGGGCGAGGACATCGACAAGAAAGTGAAGGTGCTTTCGGGCGGAGAGAAAGGGCGGCTGGCGTTGGCGAAACTCCTGCTCGAGCCCGTCAATCTCTTGGTGTTGGACGAACCGACCAACCACCTCGACATGCGCTCGAAAGACATCCTCAAAATGGCTTTGCTGCAATACGACGGCAGTCTGATTGTGGTGAGCCACGACCGCGATTTCCTGGAGGGATTGACCACCAAGACCTACGAGTTCCGCGACGGACGGGTGAAACCGCATATCGGCGACGTTTCCTCTTTCCTGGCCGATCGCCGGATGGAGAGGTTGCAGGAATTGGAACGCGCTGCCGGCGGAACCAAACCGCAGGCCAAAACCGCCACGGCCGCACCGGTCGCCAAGCCGAATGCGGCGCAGGAACGCGAGCGGCAGAAGCAACAGGAACGCGAGATACGCAAACTCAAAAACGCTATCGAGAAGTTGGAGAACGAAATCCACGAACTGGAAACGCAATTGGCCGAAATGGACAAATCGTTTATCGAGGACGCCTCGCTGTGCACCGTGGAAAACTGCAATAAATACGACGAACTCAAACGCGCCGCCGCCCGCAAGACCGACGAATGGGCGGAACTGCAAGAAAAGCTGGAGACGGAGTATCGCTAAAATCTGAAAGAAACGCTATCTTTACGGCGTTTTAAAACTATTGTCATGAGCAAATACACTGAGATTACACCCGATGTAAAGTATATCGGCTGTGATGATTTGAATTTGGATTTGTTTGAGAACCAATACGACGTGCCCAACGGGATGGCGTATAACTCCTATGTGATTCTGGACGAGAAAATATGCGTGACCGACACTTCCGACGCCCGTACCGGCGAAGCGTGGATGCGTAACCTGGAAAATGCGTTGGGCGGCCGCACGCCCGACTATCTGGTGGTGCACCACTGCGAACCCGACCATGCCTCGCTCGTGACGGCGATGTTGCAGAAATACCCCTCCTGCAAGGTGGTCTGCTCCAAAATGGCGGAGACCTACCTCACGCAGTTCAACGATTTCGATTTCAGCGGGCGCGTGCAGGTGGTGAAAGAGGGCGACACCCTGAACTTGGGTCGTCATACCCTCCAATTCATTGCGGCTTCTATGGTGCATTGGCCGGAGGTGCTGATGAGCTACGACGCCACCGACAAGATTCTGTTCTCGGCCGACGGCTTCGGCAAATTCGGGGCGTTGAGCAAGGAGACCGACGATTGGGCTTGCGAGGCGAGACGCTACTATTTCAATATCTGCGGAAAATACGGCACACAGGTGCAGGCGGTGTTGAAAAAGGCCGCGGCCTTGGATATCGCGTATATCTGTCCGTTGCACGGACCGGTGTTGAAAGGAGATTTGAAGCCTTATCTGGAACTGTACGACACGTGGAGCGACTACCGGCCCGAAACCGAGGGTGTGTTCATCGCCTATTGCTCGCTGCACGGCAATACGGAAAAGGCGGCCTTGCTGCTGGCCAAGACGTTGGAGGAAAAGGGCGTGAAAGTGGAGGTGAACAATCTCTGCCGCGACATTCAGTCGGAGGCCGTGGAAGGCGCTTTCCGCTACGACCGCATGGTGCTTTGCGCGCCCACCTACGACGGAGGCATGATGCCGCTTATGGAAGACTTCCTGAACAAGTTGAAGATAAAAGGATTCCGCAACCGCAAGGTAGGTCTGGTGGAAAACGGCTCCTGGGGCCCTGTGGCGGCCAAGTTGATGCGTGCCAAACTGGAAGAGATGAAAGACATCACGTTCTACGAAACGGTGGTGACTATCAAATCGTCGCTCAAAGCCGACAGCCGCGCCTGTCTGGAAACCTTGGCGGCAGAATTGGCTTAATTTTCCGGGTATCATGAAAGACTATGCGCAAATCAGACAAGAGGTAGAAAAGACCTTGCAGG
>CAZEOJ010000074.1:0-7852 GCA_964513825.1 uncultured Bacteroidaceae bacterium | reverse complement strand
GCCAAGAAAACCGTAGCCAAGAAAGCCGCTCCCAAGGCTGCCGCCAAAAAGACCGTGGCCAAGAAAGCCGCTCCCAAGGCTGCTAAAAAAGCTGTCGTTAAAAAATAATGGTAAAAGCCACAACAAACGACAAAACAAAGACTGCGGCGCGCAATATTGCGCGCCGCAACTTTACTATTGTGTCCGAATCAACCGCCAAAGACCTGGGGTTGCTTGCGGAGGAGTATCAAAAAATCAAACAGATTCTGGGGCGAGACCCCAACTACACCGAATTGTGCATCTATTCGGTGATGTGGAGCGAACACGCTTCGTATAAGAATTCCGTCAAATGGCTTAAGACGCTTCCTCATGAGGGAGAGCGGATATTGGCGGGGCCGGGCGAGGAAAACGCCGGCATGGTGGACGTGGGCGACGGTTATGCCTGCGTATTCAAGATAGAATCTCACAATCACCCTTGCGCGGTGGAGCCTTTTCAGGGGGCGGCCACAGGCGTGGGGGGAATCAATCGCGATATATTCACAATGGGGGCGCGTCCTGTCGCGCAACTCAACTCGCTTCGTTTCGGAAACCTCGACAACAAACACGTCAGACACCTGATGAAAGAGACGGTGCGCGGCATCGCCCACTACGGCAACAGTTTCGGCGTTCCGGTGGTGGCCGGCGAAGCGGCTTTCGACGAATGCTACAACAGCAATCCTTTGGTAAACGCCATGTCGGTGGGCATCATGCGCAAGGAAAATCTGATTCCGGCGGTGGCCAAGGGCAAGGGAAATCCTGTGTTCATCGTAGGTTCGGCCACGGGAAAGGACGGCATCCACGGCGCCACTTTCGCATCTGCCGACCTCACCGAACATTCATCCGCCGACCTTCCCTCCGTGCAGGTGGGCGATCCTTTTCAGGAGAAACTTTTGTTGGAGGCTTCGTTGGAACTTGCGGGCAGCAAGGCTATTGTGGGAATGCAGGACATGGGCGCGGCGGGCATCATCTGCTCCACGTCCGAGATGAGTGCGAAAGGCGGGTGCGGCATGAAAATCGATTTGGATAAGGTTCCTTTGCGGCAGAACGATATGGAGGCCTGGGAAATCCTGCTGTCCGAATCGCAGGAAAGGATGTTGGTGGTGGTCAAGAAGGGCAAGGAAAAGGATGTGAAAGCCGTTTTCGACAAATGGGATTTGTGTTGCGAGAAGATAGGCGAGGTGATGGACGAAGACCGGTTGCTGTTCTATCGCGCAGGAGAGTTGGCGGCCGATGTGCCGGCTTCTTCGCTGGTGTTGGGATACGGCGCTCCCGTTTACGACAGAAAATATAAGGAGCATAAGAGTTTCGCCAAGTGCAACCGTTTCGATATACATACCGTAAAGGATGTGGATTTTGCCGAGGCGGTCAAGGTGACGAAGTTTCTCTGCGCCTGTCCGGACATCGCTTCCAAACGCTGGATCTACGAGCAATACGATTCTATGGTGGGCGCCAAGACCATGACCACCAACAAGCCTTGCGACGCGGGGGTGGTGAATCTGCCCGACACCGAGAACGCTTTGGCCGTTACCGTAGACGGCAATTCCCGTTATGTGTATGCCAATCCTTTGGTGGGGGCGGAGATTGCGGTTGCCGAAGCTTCTCGCAATATAATATGTGCGGGCGGGCAACCGCTTGCGCTTACTAACTGTCTCAATTTCGGCAATCCCTACAATCCCGAGGTGTATTGGCAGTTTGTGAACACGGTGAAAGGTATGGGGCTCGCGTGCCATAAATTCCAGACGCCTGTGACGGGCGGCAACGTAAGTTTCTATAACCAATACCGCGAGAGCGGAAAGGAGGAGGCGGTTTATCCTACGCCTGTGGTGGGCATGGTGGGTGTGATGAATAAGAAAAACCTTACGGGCCTGGGTTTCGAAAAGAAAGGCGATTCGATTTATCTGCTGGGCGCCCCGCGCGAAGACATAAACTGTTCGCAATACCTCTATCATTATAAAGGTGTGAAATTTTCGCCGGCCCCGCATTTCGATCTGGACGAAGAGTATAAACTGCAACGGAGCGTCCTCGATTTGATAGAGGCCCGATTGCTCAGTTCGGCGCACGACGTGTCGGACGGCGGGCTCATGATAACCCTCTTGGAAAGCGCTATGGTGCGGAACTTAGGTTTCGACATCATGGTCGACGACTCTTTCCGTCTGGATGCTTACCTTTTCGGCGAGAGCCAGAGCCGGGTGGTGGTGTCGATAGATCCGGCCGTGGATCTCGAATTTGAAGAGTTGATGATGAATAATGGAATCCCGATGGTGTATCTGGGTAGTGTCACTTCCGGAAAAATCAAGGTAGACGATTACGATTTCGGAACGATAGGGGATTACAGGAAGATATACGATACGGCCATCGAAAGCAAAGTGGAGTAAACGCTTATGAAACTCTCGAAACAGATATTATTCGGGCTTTTGTCGACAGTCTGCCTGCTTGCGCTGGCGGGGTGTTCCACCTCGAAGAACACCTTTCTGTCACGGAACTATCACAACCTCACCGCCTACTATAATATCTATTGGAACGGCCTGCAATCGCGCATAGATGCCGACGAGATACTCAAAGACCGTTCGGCCGACAACTATTTCGAGGTGATACCCGTATTCAAATACGGAAGCGTGGAAGACACTGCGATGATTTCCACGCAGACGGCGCGTATGATAGAGAAAGCGGTGAAAGTCATCAAGAAACACTCCATTTCCATTCGCGGCAAAGAATACGTCAAGACCGTCGATAACGCTTATCTGCTGATGGGGCAGGGTTTCTTCTATCAGAAGCAATACTCGAAAGCGCGCACGGTGTTCAACTTTGTGCTGTCGGAATTCGCCGCCAATCCCGAACACTACGAGGCGATGCTGTGGATTGCCCGCACCTATATACTGGAAGAAGATTTCAGTATGGCCTATTCGTTCCTCAGCCAAGTGGACGCGCAGAACGAGAACAATCTGATGAAGCAGACCTACCGCGATTTGCCTTTGGTGCAGGCCGAATATCTGCTCAAGCAGGAAAAATACATAGAGGCGGTGCCCTATCTGCAAACGGGCATCGAACGCTGCAAGAACCGCGACCTCAAAGCGCGTCTTTATTTCATTCTCGGACAGATAGCCCAAGGCAACGAAGACAATACGCAGGCCTACGGATATTATAGAACCTGTCTCAAGATGAATCCTCCTTTGGATTTGGTGTTCAACGCCCGCTTGAACATGGCCTTGTGTTCGGATGTCAGTGCGGGCCGCGATATTCTGAAAGGTCTTCGGAAGATGTTGAAAGACCCCAAGAACAGTGCGTATTTCGGCAGGATTTATTATGTGATGGGTGAGATCACGTTTCGCCACGGAGACGATGAGGAGGCGGTGAAATATATGGAGCAATCGATAGCCGCAAGTCAGAACGACCCCGAGCGCACCTTGATGGCGGCGCGTAGGTTGTCTTCGTATTTTTATGATAACAAGCAATATATAAGGTCGCAGAAGTATTACGAGATCGCTGCGAAAGTGGTGGATTACGACGATCCCGAGTATTATACCATTGTGAGCCGCGCCGAAAACCTTGCCGACCTTACCCGCTACTACGGTCAGATGGTGGAGGCCGATACCTTGCGGCAGGTGGGTATGATGGGCAGAAAGGACCAGTATAAATACGCCGAGGCGAAAGCGCGGCGCTATGTGCAGCAGCAGGAGGCGGCCCGCAAGGCCAAGAAAGAAGCCGGCGGCCCGTCGCTGACGCAGTCGAACTGGTATTTCTATAACGAACAGACCAAGAACGCGGGGTTGTCGGAGTTTATGAAGAAGTGGGGCCGGAGGGAGTTGGAAGACCTTTGGTTCCTTTCGTCCAAGCCGGCTATGGCGGCCTTGCGGCCCGTGGGTGGAAATGCAGACGATATGGGGCTTGATGAGGAAGATGCCGCGCCCAAGATTCTTACCCCGGCCGACCCCGAATACTACCTGGCGCAGCTGCCCGTCACGGATGCCGACTATCGGAAACTGGACTCTATCATCGAGCCCGCTTTTTATCACATAGGAGTGATTTATTGCGACCGTTTGGGAGAGAACAGCGAGGGTGAACCTTATTTGGTGCGTTTGGTGCGCGAGTATCCCGCCTCTCCCTATGTGCCCAGTGCCTGTGAATTGCTTTGCAAAGTGTATCGGCAGGGCGGGGATATGACTTCGTTCCGCCAATATGCGGATGTTCTGGCGCAGCGTTTCGCGGGGAGCGAGCAAGACCAGAGGGTGAACAATCCCAACTACTACCGCGATTTGGAGGCCAATGCCAAGAATGTGGAGAAACTCTACGGCGAGGCCTACGAAAAGTTTACACGCAACGATTTCCGAGGCGTTTTAGATATCGTTGCGAAGGTGGAGAAAGACTATCCCGTCAACAATTTCCGCGAACAGTTCCTCTATCTCAAAATCATTTCCACCGCGCATGTGTATACCTACGAGAAGATGCTTCCGCTGACGCGCTCGTTCATCACCTCCTATCCCGAAAGCGCTTTGGTGGAGCGGGTCCGTGCCGCTGAGAAAAAGGCGCGCGAGGATATGGCCAAGCGGATATACTCGGCCGAGAGCGATCCG
The DNA here is from genome assembly GCA_964513825.1 of uncultured Bacteroidaceae bacterium. Classification (GTDB taxonomy): domain Bacteria; phylum Bacteroidota; class Bacteroidia; order Bacteroidales; family P3; genus Pullibacteroides. The sequence goes on along the minus strand of CAZEOJ010000074.1, from coordinate 3,263 downwards.
GTGAAAGAGGTTGTCAAACTTGCCGAAACCACGGTCGAGCAGAAGCCTGCCGATAGTGCGACATCCCAACCCAAGGAAAAAGGATACGAAAAGGGGGAACCGAACGAGCCTCATTCGGTGCTGGTGATATGCGATCAGCAGGAACGCGAGCCGACGGTGATGGTGTTGCGCGTGAAAGGTTTTAACGACAAATATTATTCCGACGGAAATCTGAGGGAGACGATGGTGATGAGCGCGGCGAATAAAAACCGTTATGCGGTGGTGATTTCATCTTTCCCCGATATGCGCACGGCAAGCAAATACAAAAGGATGATTCTGGACAACGATTATGTGTTCGGCAGCATAGAAAAGAAAAACGTGATTGAGATAAACGACCGCAATCTCAATACACTCAAGGAAACCAAAGGCGTCGCGCTTTACGAACAGTTCTACCAAAAAGAAGTCATGCAAAAGTAGAGGGTCATGCAGAACGAAAAAAAATTGTTTTTGTTGGATGCGATGGCTCTGATTTATCGCGCCTATTTTGCGTTGAACAAAAATCCGCGTATCACTTCCACCGGCATCAATACCTCGGCGTTCCTGGGTTTTGCCAACACGCTCTTGGAGTTGTTGCGCAAGGAGAAACCCACCCATATCGGGGTGGCTTTCGACACTATGGCACCCACCGCGCGGCACCTGGAATATACCGAATACAAGGCCAACCGCGAGAAAATGCCCGAGGATATCGGCATCGCCATTCCCTATATACAGCGTTTGTTGGAGGCTTTGAACATACCGATTCTGTATGCGGAGGGTTACGAAGCCGACGATGTCATCGGCACGTTGAGCAAGAAAGCCGAGAAAGAGGGTTTTGTCGTCTATATGGTGACTCCCGACAAGGATTTCGGCCAGTTGGTGAGCGACAAGGTTTTTATGTATAAGCCCGCGCACGGCGGCAACGGTGTGGAAATCCTCGGCCCTGCGGAGGTATGCGCCAAGTTCGGTATCGAAAATCCGTTGCAGGTAATCGATATGTTGGGCTTGTGGGGCGATGCGGCCGACAATATCCCCGGTATTCCGGGCGTGGGCGAGGTGACGGCCCGCAAACTGTTGGCGCAGTTCGGTTCGGTGGAGAATCTTTTGGAGAGGAGTGACGAAATCGCCAACGAGAAGTTGCGGGAAAAGGTGAAGCAGAACGAGGGGCAGGCCCGCGAATCGAAGATGTTGGCCACGATTCTGTTGGACGCGCCTGTGGAATTCAACCAAGAGGAATTGCAACTTGGGCAGCCCGATATCGAGAAAGTGCGCGTGCTTTTGGACGAGTTGGAGATGCGTACTTTCAGCACCCGTTTGCTTTCGTATTATGCAGGTTTGAAGCCTGCGGTTGCGGATGTGGAAACGCCCGCGCCGCCGTCTGCCGAAGTGTCGGCTCCGTTGGTTCCTCCTATGATTGAGGAGGCCGCTCCCGTAGTGACGAGAACGCCCCTGTGCAACGAGGAAGAGGTGGAAAAGGCCGTGCTTTGGAAAACTGCCGACGACTTGCGGCAAGGTCTGTCGCAACTCAGGCAGACAGGTGCTCCCGTGGCTTTCTATCTGCATCCCGTCACCGCTTCGTCTATCCGGAAATCGGGCGTGGACGCTTTGTTTTTTGCGCAAACGGAAAGTTCTTATCGCTCCTATATCTATATGCCCGCCGATTCCACGCGGTTCTCCGTGGAGGAAAGACGTGCGTTGGAAGAGCTTTTTTTGTGTCCGTTGCTTTGCTACGATTTGAAAAACCTCCTGCACCTCTTTGTCAACATGGGAATGGAGGATGTGTTGGAACGCGATTTTTCGGCTTTCGACGTGATGCTGGCGCATTATCTGGCCGATCCCGAAACGGGGCACGACCTTTCGCGTTTGGTGCAGAACTACTTGCCCCACACCTATGCCGAAGATGCTTCGGGAAAGGATTTGTTCTCCACCGTCGACCACGCTTTCGGCTTGCAGCATGTAAAAGCCTGTCTGTTGCTCGAACAGAAGCTTCGTCCGCTTTTAGGGCAGGTGGGTGCGGAAGATTTGTTCGTGAATGTGGAGGTGCCTCTCGCTTTTGTCCTTTGCCGCATGGAGCGCACCGGGGTAAGGCTCGACACCGTCCGTCTGGCCGCCTACGGCAGAGAATTGGCCGAACAGATAAGGCAAGTGGAGGGCGAGATTTACGAGGCCGCCGGCGAAAAGTTCAATATCGCTTCGCCTAAACAGCTGGGCGAGATTCTCTACGAAAAATTGCAGATAACCGAAAAGCCCAAACATACCAAGACCAAGCAATACAGCACGGCGGAGGATATCTTGCAGAAACTTTTGCATAAGCACCCCATTGTAGAAAAAGTGTTGCGATACCGCAGCCTCACCAAACTCAAATCCACCTATGTGGATGCGTTGCCGCAGTTGATAGACGCGCAGACGGGCAGGGTGCACACCACCTACAATCAGGCTGTTACCGCTACGGGAAGACTCAGCTCGCAAAACCCCAACTTGCAGAATATCCCCATACGCACCGAAATGGGTAAGGAAATCCGCCGTTGTTTCGTGGCGGGTTCTGCCGAAAACCAACTGTTGGCTTCCGACTATTCGCAGATAGAGTTGCGCATCATCGCCCATTTGAGTGGCGACGAGGTGATGCTGCGCGATTTCTCGCAGCATAAGGACGTGCATACCGCCACGGCTTCCAACGTGTTCGGTGTGAAACCCGAAGAGGTTACTTCCGAGATGCGGCGCAAGGCCAAGACGGTGAATTTCGGCATCATCTACGGTATCTCGGCCTTCGGTCTGGCCGACCGTCTGCAGATTCCGCGCAAGGAAGCCGCCGACCTTATCGAACGCTATTATGCCAACTATCCGGCTTTGCGGCAGTATATGGAGAAAGTGGTGCAGGAGGCCAAGGAGAAAGGCTATGTGGAGACTATGCTTCACCGTCGCCGTTATCTGTCGGATATCAATTCGGGCAATGCCGTGGTGCGTGCTTATGCCGAGCGCAATGCCGTCAACGCGCCCGTGCAGGGTTCGAGCGCCGACATGATTAAAGTGGCGATGATTGCTATCGACCGCAGGATGCGTCGCGAAAATCTGAAAGCCAAGATGATTTTGCAGGTGCACGACGAACTTGTGTTCGATGTGCCGCAGAACGAACTGCCCGCCATGAAAGCCTTGGTGGAGGAAGAAATGAAGAACGCCCTGCCCATGCGTGTTCCTGTGGAAGTGGAACAGAACGCCGCCGACAACTGGCTGGACGCCCATTAGAATTT
>CAZEOJ010000073.1:0-7876 GCA_964513825.1 uncultured Bacteroidaceae bacterium | reverse complement strand
CCTCCCGCCTTTTTCGTACTTTTGGGTTTGGATTGCTTTTAAAGCGAAAACCTATGAACACTTTCGGCAAACTTCTCACCCTCACCTCTTTCGGAGAATCGCACGGCGAGGCCGTGGGCGGCGTACTCGACGGCTTCCCCGCCGGCGTGCGCATCGACATGGACTTTCTGCAACAGGCGCTCACCCGCCGCAGCCCCATGCAGCAGGCGGGCAGCGGGCGCAGGGAACCCGACCGCGTGGAAATTCTTTCGGGCGTGTACGAGGGCGTGAGCCTGGGCTCGCCGATTGCGTTCCTCATCCGCAACCAGGACGCGCACAGTGGCGATTACGCGGCGCTGAAACACCTTTTCCGCCCCGGCCACGCCGACGACACCTATTTCCACAAATACGGCGTGCGGGACGAGCGCGGGGGCGGGCGGGCGTCGGCCCGTGAGACGGCCGTGCGGGTGGCGGGCGGTGCGTTGGCCGAGATGTTCCTTAAACAGACCTGTGCGAAACAGGGCCTGCCCGAAATCGAAATCCACGCCTATACGCGGCAGATAGGCTCCCTATGCCTGCCTGACGGGACCGAAGCGGGTCTCGATATGGAGAAGGTCTACGACTTCCCCACCCGCTGCCCGCACGAGGAGACGGACCGCAGGATGCAGGAGGTATTGAGGCAGTGCCGGGAAGAAAAGGACAGCACGGGAGGCGTGGTGCGCTGCGTGGTACGCCGTATGCCCCGCAATCTGGGCGAACCCGTCTACGACAAGCTTTCCGCACGTCTGGCGGGCGCCATGCTCGGCATCAACGCCGCCCGCGGTTTTGAGATCGGTATGGGATTCGATGCCGCCGCGCAGAAAGGCAGCGTGCACAACGATACCTGGCTCGAAGGCGGAAAGACCGCCCGCAACCACGCGGGGGGCGTGCGCGGCGGCATCTCCACCGGCGAAGACCTCGTCTTCAACGTAGCCTTCAAACCCATTCCCACCCTCATGCGCGAACAGAGCCTGTTGCGCGAGGACGGAAAACTCGAAAGCCTTACGGTAACGGGCCGCCACGACGTATGCTGCGTGCCCCGCGCCGTCAGCGTCGTCAAGGCCATGACCGCCCTCGTTCTGGCCGACTTCGCGCTTCTCGACCGTTGCTCCCGGATATAGAACGGATATAAAAAAGAGAGGCTCCTTGCGGAGCCTCTCTTCCTACTATGAAAACTATTATGAGAACCAAACAGGTCTTACCCTGTCCTTATTTGCTCAAACGGTTCACCTGCAACATCACTTCCGACTTCAAGTTGCCGGCTTTGTTCTTGTGGATGATGTGACGCTTGGCCAGACGGTCGATCATCGATACCATTCCTCCCACCTTCTTGGCCGCCTCGTCCTTATCGGTAATCGCGCGGAAATCTCTCAAAGCGTTGCGCATGGTTTTTGCATAATAACGGTTGTGTTCGTACTTGGCTTGCGACGAACGGATGCGCTTTATAGCTGACTTGTGGTTTGCCATTGTTCCTTTAAATCTAAATTTATTTGTAGTCCGTAGGGGATTCGAACCCCTGATTTCGAGAATGAAAATCTCGCGTCCTAGGCCAACTAGACGAACGGACCATCGGGAAATCCTTTCAAACGGGGTGCCCTTTATCGGGACACCCCATTCAAAAAGGACTGCAAAGATACACCGATTTTTTGAATTCCCAAATTTTCAAACGCGGAATTTCAAAAATTTATTCCTGCGTGGACACATTCGCCTGCGCCGCCGCCACACGGGCGATAGGCACACGATAAGGCGAGCAGCTTACATAGCTCATGCCCAGCGAATCGCAGAAAGCGATCGAGCTCGGTTCACCGCCATGTTCGCCGCAGATACCCAACTTGATGTCGGGACGGGTCTGACGGCCCTTTTCCACGCCGCATTTCACCAGCTGTCCCACACCCTCGCGGTCCAGAATCTGGAACGGGTCGTGTTTGAGGATGTTCTTGTCCAAGTAGACGGGCAGGAACTTGCCGATATCGTCGCGCGAGAAACCGTAGGTCATCTGCGTGAGGTCGTTGGTACCGAACGAGAAGAACTGCGCCACCTCGGCCATTTCGTTGGCGGTGAGGGCGGCACGCGGAATCTCGATCATCGAGCCCACCATATAGTCGATACGTTCGCCGCGTTCGGCAAAGACGGCTTCGGCGGTGCGGTGGATGATATCCACCTGGTCGGCCAGTTCCTTCTTGGTTCCGGCAAGCGGCACCATGATTTCGGGACGGGCCTTCACACCCCGTTTTTTGAGGTTCAAGGCCGCTTCGAGAATGGCGCGGGTCTGCATCTCCGAGATTTCGGGATAGGTATTTCCCAGACGGCAGCCACGGTGGCCGAGCATCGGGTTCACCTCTTCGAGTTCCTTTACCTTGGCGCTCACCTCTTCCAACTTGATACCCATTACCTTGGCCATTTCTTCCTGACCCTTGACATCGTGGGGAACAAACTCGTGCAAGGGGGGATCGAGCAGACGCACCGTCACGGGCAGATCGTGCATGGCCTCGAAGATACCCTCGAAGTCGGCACGCTGCAAAGGCAACAGTTTCGCCAAAGCGGCGCGGCGACCGGCCTCGTCCTTGGCCAGAATCATCTCGCGCATGGGAATGATCTTGTCGCCTTCGAAGAACATGTGTTCGGTACGGCACAGACCGATACCGCGGGCACCGAAGTTGCGGGCCACCGCCGCATCGTGCGGGGTGTCGGCATTGGTGCGCACCACCATACGGGTGTATTTGTCGGCCAAATCCATCAAGGCTTGGAAATCGCCGCTGATTTCGGCGTCTATCGTCTTGATCTGTCCGTCGTAAACCTGACCCGTGGAACCGTTCAACGAAATATAATCGCCCTCCTTATAGGTCTTTCCACCCATCGTGAGCGTACGTTTCTTGTAGTCAATCTCAATCTCGCCCGCACCCGAAACGCAGCACTTGCCCATACCGCGCGCCACAACCGCCGCGTGCGAGGTCATACCGCCGCGCGCCGTGAGGATACCTTGGGCGATATACATACCTTTGAGGTCTTCGGGCGAAGTCTCGATACGCACCAGAATCACCTTTTCTCCGGGGTTCTTCTCCACCATCTTCTCGGCATCTTCGGCAAAGAAGAGGATGCGGCCCGTAGCCGCGCCCGGCGAGGCGGGAAGACCCTTGGCCATAACCTTGGCCGAGGCGAGGGCCACCTTGTCGAACACAGGGTGAAGCAGCTCGTCGAGTTTGTTGGGTTCGATACGCAGGAGCGCGTCTTTCTCGCTGATAAGACCCTCCTTGCAGAGTTCCATGGCGATGCGCACCATAGCCGCGCCCGTGCGCTTTCCGTTGCGGGTCTGCAACATCCACAGGCGGCCTTCCTGAATGGTGAACTCCATATCCTGCATATCCTTGTAGTGCAGTTCCAGTTTGTTCTGCAACTCCCACAATTCCTTATAAAGTTCGGGCATCGCTTCTTCGAGCGAAGGATATTTTTCGGCGCGTTCCTTTTCGGAAATGCCTTGCAGCTGCGCCCAGCGTTGCGAACCGAGCAGGGTGATTTCCTGCGGCGTGCGGATACCCGCCACCACGTCTTCGCCCTGCGCGTTCACCAGATATTCGCCGTTGAACTTGTTCTCGCCCGTGGAGGCGTTGCGGCTGAAGCAGACGCCGGTGGCCGAGGTGTTGCCCATGTTGCCGAACACCATGGTCTGCACGTTTACGGCCGTGCCCCATTCGGCGGGGATATTGTTCAGACGACGGTAGAGAATGGCGCGTTCGTTCATCCAGCTGTCGAATACGGCAATCACCGCACCCCAAAGCTGTTCCCACGGATCCACGGGGAAATCCTTGCCCGTGTTCTCCTTGACGGCTTTCTTGAACAGTTCCACCAGTCTTTTGAGGTCGTCCACCGTAAGTTCGGTATCGAGCTTCACGTTCTTTTCTTCCTTCACCTTCTCGATAATGGCCTCGAAGGGGTCGATATCTTCTTTCGACTTGGGTTTCATGCCTAAAACCACGTCGCCGTACATCTGCACGAAACGACGGTAGGAATCCCATGCGAAACGTTCGTTGCCGGTCTTCTTCACCAAGGCTTCCACCACATCGTCGTTGATACCGAGGTTGAGGATGGTGTCCATCATGCCGGGCATGGAAGCGCGGGCACCCGAACGCACCGAAAACAAAAGCGGATTGACTTTGTCGCCGAACTTGGCGCCCATGATCTTCTCCACCCAGGCCATACCCGCCTGTACTTCGGGCTTGATCATATTGATGACGGCTTCGGCACCGATTTCGTTGTAGGCGGTGCACACCTCGGTGGTGATCGTGAATCCCGGAGGTACGGGCAGACCTATCAGGCTCATTTCCGCCAGATTGGCGCCTTTTCCGCCCAACAGGTTACGCATGTCGGCCCTGCCTTCGGCCGTCTTGTTGCCAAACAGATAAACTGTCTTTTTTGCTGCTTCTTTACCCATTGTAAACTTAATGTATTGATTATCTAATTTATAATTATTTTTCAATGTGATTTGCCCGGCTCCGTCCCCTCTCCCGTTCGCGCAAACGTGCAAAAATACAAAAAATCCCGCCTACCCGAGCGTGTAGAGAGGTTTTTTCGGCTTGCCCTTGTACTGCCCGTGGAAATGTCTGAAACGCAGCTGGATGACACCGAAGAATGCCTCCTTGAAAATCTTGCGGCTCATCTTCGACACGCCCTCCTTGCGGTCGGTAAACACAATGCTCACTTCTTTAAGCTGATAGCCGAGCCTGTATGCGGTATATTTCATCTCTATCTGGAAAGCGTAGCCCACAAAATGCACGTCGTCCAGATCCAGATTGCGGAGCAAGGAAGTCTTGTAGCAGACGAAACCGGCGGTGGCGTCGCCCAAAGGCATACGGGTCACCGTGCGCACGTAGGCCGAGGCGAAATACGACATCAGCACGCGCCCCATCGGCCAGTTCACCACATTCACCACCCCGTTCACATAGCGCGACCCCACGCTGAGGTCGGCCCCGTCCTTGGCGCAGGCCTCATACAGACGGATCAGGTCGTCGGGATTGTGCGAGAAATCGGCATCCATCTCGATGACATAATCGTAGCGGCCCTGCGCGATCGCCCACTTGAACCCGTGGATATAGGCCGTGCCGAGGCCTTGCTTGCCGGGCCGTTTCTCGATATAGAGCCTGTCGGAGAACTCTTCCGCGATAAGCCTGTCCACAATGGCCGCCGTACCGTCGGGAGAGTTATCCTCCACCACCAATATATCGTAGGCTTTGGGCAAGGAGAACACCTTGCGTATGATTTTCTCTATGTTTTCCTTTTCGTTGTAGGTGGGAATGATGATCAGCGTGTCGCTACGCATAACGAAAGTTTTTGGCGTTATCCCACAAAGATACGAATAATTACTTTTTTATGCCTCCCGTTTCCGAAAAATATTCACTCGCGCGGCAATCCGGCTGTGCGGGACGCTCGTACACCGACAGGCCGAACACGGGCACCATAGCCAAAAGGTGGTCGAACACATCGGCCTGTATCGCTTCGTAGGCCGTCCACACCGAGGTACGGGTAAAGCAATAGATCTGCAACGGCAGGCCATAGTCGTTTATCGCCAGCTGCCGCACCATCAAGGTATAGTTCGGGTCGTTCTCGATATCGGGATGATGCCGCAGATAGAATTCCACATAGCGGCGGAAAAGAAAGATGTTCGTGATGCCGCCGTGCGGCAGGTTCTCGGCATGGGCGTAGGGTTTCATGAACTCCGCCAGCGCTTCCCTACCCGCCAGACGGTCTATGTAGGCCTTGTCGCAGAAACGTATGCCCGTCACGTCGAGGTTGAACGAACGCTGGATGCGCCGGTGGCGCGAATCGGACATGTTCCGCCAGTTCTGCACCGAATCCGAAATCAGATTGTAGGCAGGTATCGTGGTGACGGTGAGGTCGAAATTCTGCACTTTCACGGTGGTGAGGGTGATGTCTATCACCGTGCCGTCCGCCCCGAACTTGCTCATGGTGATCCAGTCGCCCAAGCGGATGATGTCGTTGTAGGACAGTTGCGCGCCCGCCACCAAGCCCAGGATGCTGTCCTTGAATATCAGCATCAGCACCGCCGAAGCCGCGCCCAAGCCGCCGATAAACACCAGCGGCGATTTGTTCAGCAATATGGAAAGCAGGATGATGCCGCCCACAAAATAGACGATGATGACCGAGAACTGCACCGCGCCTTTATAGGACTTCTGTTTGTTGCGGCGATAGACGGTCTGATAGTCGACCACGCACCAAAGGCTCCCCGTCACCATCCGCACCACAAACCACAGCACGCAGATACTCATGAGCTTCTGCATGGGAGCGATCCAGCCGGGCAAAGACTCGAAGATAACGGGAACGGCGGCGTTGAGGATAAGGGCGAGGATAAAGCCGGCGGTATAGCGGATGACATGCCGCTTGATGATGATTTCGCCGATTTTATGCTTGGACTTTACCGCCAGACGGACGATATACGAAAAAATAAGGCGCAGGATTCCGTACACGCCCCACGTAAAAAGCCCCACGCAAACCACTACCGCCAGCCCCGTGGCGATACGGACCAGGCCGATGTTCCACCCCGCTTCGGCGAGCATGTCGCCGAAGCGGGAAATCAACGTGATGATATAGCGGAACAACATTTTAGTTTCCGAAATTGTCGTAACGGATCATTTCGGGAGGCACGCCCAGACTGTCGAGCATCTTCACCACCGCATCCGTCATGGGTTTGGGGCCGCAGAGATAGTATTCGATTTCTTCGGGCTCGGGGTGGTTCTTCAAATAGTTGTCGAAGATGACCTGATGAATGAAACCGGTGTAGCCCGTCCAGTTGTCGCCGGGTTGAGGGTCGCTCAACGCCACGTGGAAACTGAAATTGGGATTTTCCTTGGCAAGCTGCTCGTATTCATCCATATAGAAAAGTTCCTTGCGCGAGCGTCCTCCGTACCAGAACGAAGCCTTGCGGCCCGTGTGCCGCGTCTTGAACTGGTCGAAAATCTGCGAGCGCATGGGCGCCATACCCGCGCCGCCGCCGATAAACATCATCTCGCGCTCGGTCTCCTGCACGAAGAACTCGCCGTAAGGGCCCGAAATGGTAATCTTGTCGCCCGGTTTGAGCGAATAGATATACGAAGAGCAGATACCGGGGTTCACATTCATGAAGCCCCCTTTCTTGCGGTCGAAAGGCGGGGTGGCGATACGCACGTTGAGCATGATGCGGTTGCCTTCGGCCGGGTGGTTGGCCATCGAATAGGCGCGGAAGCAGGGTTCGGGATTCTTCATCACCAGATCCCACATCTTCATCTTGTCCCAATCGGCGCGGTATTCTTCCTGCACCTCGATGTCCTTGTAGGCGACCGTGCAGGCCGGCACATCAATCTGTATATAGCCGCCGGCCTTGAAGTTCAGGTTCTCGCCCTCGGGCAGCTTCACCACGAATTCCTTGATAAAGGTGGCCACGTTCTTGTTCGAAACCACCTCGCACTCCCATTTGCGCACGCCGAACACCTCGGGCGGAATCTGCACGGAGAGGTTGTTGCGTACCTTTACCTGACAGCCCAGACGCCAGTTGTCGCGCTGTTCGCGGTAGGAGAAAAAGCCCTTTTCGGACGGCAGGATGCTGCCGCCACCTTCGGTGACACGGCAACGGCACAGTCCGCAGCTGCCCTTTCCTCCACAGGCCGAGGGCAGGTAGATTTTCTGCGAGGCCAGGGTGGAGAGCAGGGAGGAGCCCGTTTCCACGTCCAAGGTCTTTTCGCCGTTAATGTTGATCTGCACTTTTCCCTGCGGCATGAGTTTGTTGCGCGCAAACAAAAGCAAGGCCACCAACAGCAGGATAATCACCAAAAAGATGACCACACTCGCCAATACGATACTCCACATATCT
>CAZEOJ010000072.1:6155-7878 GCA_964513825.1 uncultured Bacteroidaceae bacterium | reverse complement strand
CACAAAGTATCCACTCCAGGGGCCGCTTTTTTATAACTGTCCGTAAACTTATTTCTTCTCGCTCTCCTCCTGCGCTTTGAGCACCGCCCGCAGACGGTCCATCATTTCGGGAAGCGCACGGGTGCAGGCCATTTCCTTCCACTTCATCTTGGCTTCCACGGCCGGCATACCGAAATATACCTTGCCCGCTTCGAGCGACTTGTCGACCGCCGAGGTGGCCAACACCACCGCGCCCTTGCCGATAACCAAGTCTTTGTTGATGAGGGCCGCCGCCCAGATCGAAACATAGTCCTCGATTGTGGATACGCCCGCGATAGCCGCGTGCGCCCCGATCAAGACATGCTTTCCGATATGGGTATCATGACCGATTTGGATGAAATTGTCCATCTTGGTGCCGTCGCCGATAGTCGTCTTGCCGCTCACGCCACGGTCGATAGCGCACAAGGCGCCCACTTCCACATCGTTGCCGATAATCACCTTGCCGCTCGACTCGAACTTGCGGAACTGCCCCGTGGTGCGGCTGCGCTGAAAATAGCAGGCATCGCCTCCGATGACCGAACCCGACTGGATGACGGTACGGTCGCCGATAATCGTGTAGTCGTTGATGACCACATTGGCATGGATGATGCAGTCCTCGCCGATTTCCACCTCGTTGCCGATGAACACGCCGGGTTGGATAATGGTACCCTTGCCGATTTTCGCGGTGGGGCTTATCATGGCCGTAGCCGGTTGGAAAGGTTTGAAATGACGCGTCAGACGGTTGAAATTGGCCATAGGGTCGGGCGTAATCAACAGACACTTACCCGCAGGGCATTCCACCTCCTTGTCCAACATCACCACACTCGCGTTCGATTTGAGCGCCTTGTCGTAATATTTGTCAAGGTCGACGAAAGTAAGGTCTCCCTCGTCCACCATATGGATTTCGTTCATGCCGCCCACGAGGAAATTCTCATCCCCCACCAGGCGCACGTCCTCCATAAGATTCATCAAATCCTTTATCCGGATAGGTTTCTCGAACTTCATAGAAATTAGATACGTTTGGAATAGTCGCCCGTACGGGTGTCCACCCGCACCGTGTCGCCCGTATTGACAAAGAGAGGCACACGGATGGTGGCTCCCGTGTCGATAGTGGCGTCTTTCATGGCGTTGGTGGCGGTGTTGCCCTTTTCGCCGGGTTCGGTATAGGTGACGGTGAAATCCATATAGGCGGGCAATTCGCAGGTGAGGGGATCTTCGGTCTCCGCATGGACCACGATGTCTACCGTGCAGCCTTCTTTGAGGAACTGCGGGTTGTTGATGACCGCTTCGGGAATATTGATCTGGTCGTAGGTCTCGGCGTTCATGAAATTGTAGCCGGCTTCGTCCTTATAGAGAAACTGATAGGCACGGCGTTCCACACGGGCGGTATCGATCTTGACACCGGCGGGAAAGGTGTTTTCCAAAACGCGGCCGTTTTTGAGGTTCTTGAGTTTGGTACGCACGAAAGCAGCACCTTTTCCGGGTTTTACATGTTGGAAGTCAACGATTTGCCATATATCATGGTTGAAATTGATACACAAACCGTTCTTGAAATCAGCCGTTGTTGCCATGTATGCTTTGTTTTTTAACTATAATTTATTTTAATATAATGGTGTCGCCTTGCGGAAACGGACGGTAAAACCGGATTCTCGTTCCGAAGGGGTCGCAAAATTATTGAAAAAAAACGGTTTTTGCAAGACGGAAA
>CAZEOJ010000072.1:1239-6055 GCA_964513825.1 uncultured Bacteroidaceae bacterium | reverse complement strand
GGGAGGCCAGCAGGGTGTTGGAAAGCATATACAGCACGCGGGCACCCACGTTCCCGTCCCATTCGTCGGGTTGCCGCCGGGGGAGCGGGGTGGCGGGCGCCACTTCCGAGAGGTCGAAGCCGATGATGCGTTTGCCGCTCTGCCGCAGCATGGAAAGCAGATAGCGCACTTGGGCGAAATCGAGGCCGCCGGGAACGGGGGTGCCCGTGTTGGGACAGAGGGCGGGCTGCAGGGCGTCGATGTCGAAGCTGATGTAGACTTTTTCGGGGAGGGCGGTGATGATTTCCTCACAGATTTTGTGCCAGGTCTCGCCCTCGTAGAGACGTTGATGCAGGGCGATGTCGGGGAATTGCCGTACGCGGCCGCCGCAGGCGGCCGCGTAGTCCTGTTCGTCCTGGCATACGTCGCGGATGCCCACCTGCACGAGCTTCATCACCTGCTTCAACTGCAAGGCGTTATACATGATAGAGGCGTGCGAGTACGTAAAACCCTCGTAGGCCCGACGCAAGTCGGCGTGCGCGTCGAGGTGCAGGATGCCGAAAGCCTCGTGCACGCGCGAAAGCGCCTTGATAAGCCCGTAGGGGCTGCTGTGGTCGCCTCCCACCACAGCCACGAGGCGGTTTTGGTTCAGGATGCCCTCGCAGACGTTCTCCAACCAGGCGTTGGCCCGCTGGCACGACTCTTCCAGGAGCCGGCGGTCGGCCTCGCGCCGCGCCTGAGGGTAGCGCTTGGCGCGCCCCTCAGAAAAGGCTATCAGCCTTTCGGCCACGGGCCGCATCCGTGCCGAGAGGTCGGCGATAGGGCGGGATTCCTCCACCGGATAGGTGCCGATGCCGAGTTTCCACGCGTCGGGAATCTCAAAGTCGAAGAAATCCAACTGCACGGAAGCGTCGAGAATGGCTTGCGGCCCGTGGGCCGCGCCGGCGCGGTAGGAGGTGGTCACGTCCCAAGGCACGGACACCAGCACAAGAGGACATTCCTCGTGCGCGAACGGAAAGCCGAAGTAATGGTTGTTGGGCGCGCAGGCCTCGTTGGGGTTGAAGGTCGTCATACCTATCGTCAATACTTTTATAGAATCTTCATCTCCGTGCGGCGGTTGAGGGCACGGTTCTCGTCGCTGTCGTTGGGCACGGCGGGACGTTCCATGCCGTAGCCCACCGCCGTGAGCCGCGCGGGGTCGATGCCCTGGCTCACCAAGTAGTCGGCCACGGCCTGCGCGCGCTTCTGCGAAAGGGTCTTGTTGTAGGTGGCCGAGCCTACATCGTCGGTATGCCCGCCGATTTCCACCCGCACGGACGGGTTCTGCGCCAAGAACGTGAAGATGCGCCCCAATTCGGCCAACGAACTCTCTTCCAATGTATATTGATTGGTCTTATAGAAGATGTTGTTGAGCACGACCGCGGCGTCCTTGCGGATAGGCTGCAAGGCGATGCCCTTTTGCAGCGGGGTGTGGACATGCTTGCCGTCCAAGGCGATGTGCTCCGAATAGAAAAGGTAGCCGGGGCAGGATACGTTCAAGGCGAAAGCCTCGTCGCAGGGCAGGCACACAAAAAAGCCCCCGTCGCGGGCGTCGGCTTGTGAGGCGATACGCACCTGTTTGGTTTTCAGACTAATCAATTCGAACTTGGCCGCCAAGGGTTGCTCCGTCTCGGCGTCATACACCTTGCCGCGCATAAACGAAACCGTGGCGGGACGCGCCTGTTCGTAGAGGGGAAAGGAATAGATGTCGGCCTTGCCGTAGCCCTCCTTGCCCGTGCGCGAGAAATAGGCGGTGTCGCCCCGGGCGTTCACATAGAGCGCGAATTCGTCCTGATGCGTGTTGATAGGGTAGCCCAAGTTCTGCGGCACGCTCCACTGGCCCTTTTCGTCCATGCGGCTCACCCACAGATCCACCCCGCCCAGACCGCCGTGGCCGTTGGAGGCGAAATAGAGCGTCTTGCCGTCGGGGTGCAGGAAAGGCGAGTTTTCGTCACCGGGTGTGTTGATGACCGACCCCAGGTTGACCGGCGTGCGCCAGGTGCCGATATCGGTGAGTTCGGCTTTCCACAGGTCGCTGCCGCCCCGTCCCCCCGCGCGCGTGCTGGCGAAATAGAGGGTCTTGCCGTCCGACGACATGCAGGGCTGCGATTCCCACGCCGTCGTGTTGACCGGTTCCCCGATGTTGAAAGGCTTGCCCCAGCCCTCGGGCGTGCGGCGCGATACATAGATGTCGCAGCTGCCCCGGCCGTCCCTCCGCCCGCAGCCGGCAAAGAACAGATAGCGTCCGTCGGGCGAAATGGACTGCGTGCCCTCGTTCTCGCTCGAATTCACCTTGCCGGGCAGAGGGACGGCCAACGTCCAGGCCCCCGTGCTGTCGCGCTTGCTCATAAAGAAATCCTCCTCCAACTGTTCGAGCTTGGTGGTGGGATTGGGTTTCAGATAGCGCCGCGTAAAGATGAGCGTGCTGTCGTCCACGGTCACCAAAGGCATATATTCGTCGAAAGGCGTGTTGATGTTCGGCCCCAGATTGACGGGCGAGAAAGGCACGCTGTTGCGCACCGACTCAATCGTCTCGCGGTTGCGCAGCTGCTTCATCTGCGCCTTCTCGCGCATCTTGGCGCTGATGGAAGCGTAGGAGAGGAAGCGCGAAAAATGCGTGTCGGCCTCGATATACCGCCCCGTGTTCATCTCCAACTGCGCCAGAAAGAACCAGCCGTTGGGATATACGTCGGGGTCTATGGAAAGCGCTCGTTTGTAGGCGCTTATCGCGCTGTCGAAATTCTTTTCGTCCTCCCACACGGTGGCTTTGAGCAGATGCAGGTCGGCATAGCAGGGCTCGATGTTCTCGGCGATACGGAGAAACTTCCACGTTTGGTTGCTCAGCCCGTTCTGATAGGCCGTCAGGGCACGTTGATAGTTCACTTCCGCACGTTTGAGCGCGGCGGGGTCGGGCTTGCAGGGCACGTCCTGCGCCGGGGCGGGACACATCCACCCGCACAACAGCCCCCAGGCAAGAAAGAAAATTCTACGCTTCATCATATTTTCGGAAAAATCCTTACAGGAAAATGGCTAAGAGCCCCACCACCACGCAGTAGGCGGCAAAATACACCAACTTGCCCTTGCGCACGATACGGAGCATGAAACGGCAGGCCGCCCAACCGGAGACAAAGGCGGCCAGGAAGCCCACGAGCAGGCTGCTTGCGGGAATTCCCGCGTGCGACATATCGCCCGAGAGGAGGGTGAGGAGATTCTCGCCCAAAATGGGCACCAGCACCATAAGGAAAGAGAATTGCGCCACGCTTTCCTTCTTGTCGCCCAGCAGAAGCCCCGTGGCGATTGTGGTGCCGCTTCGCGACAGACCCGGCAGCACGGCCACGCATTGCGCCACCCCTATAATCAAGGCATCGCGGAAACGGATCTCGTGCTTTCCCGAACCGAGGTAGGTGGCCAAGGTAAGCAACAGGGCGGTGAGCAGAAGCATACAGCCCACCAACACCAGGTTGTTGCCGAAAAAGCCCTCTACGGTGTCCTTGAAGAACACGCCCACAAGCAGAATGGGAATCATCGAGACCACCAGTTTGAGCACATATACCGTCTCGTCGTTCATCCGGAAACGGAACAGACCCCGCAGCAGACGCGCGATTTCTTTCCAGAACACCACCAGGGTGCTCAATACGGTGGCGCCGTGCACCACCACGGTAAAGAGCAGGTTATCTGTCGCTTCCACACCCAAAAGCGCCTTGCCGATTTCCAGATGCCCGCTGCTGCTCACCGGCAGAAACTCGGTGAGGCCTTGAATCAAGCCGAGAATAAGAGCTTCCAGCGCGCTCATGGCTTGGACATGATAGCGAAAATCTCCACGACAAAGCCCGCCAGTATCACCAAGGGCGCGACGAGGAGCCTACGGGTGTTGAACAGCTCGTAGCTGAACACATCGGGGTCGGTGCTGCCGCCGCCCGCCAGAAGCAGGTAGCCTATGGCCAGCACCACCAGCCCGACAATCATCAGGATATAGTTCTTTCGCCCGAAAGCGAAGTCGAACATCTTTTGATTCGGAGTTTTCGTTTCTTTATTCATAGATTCTGTCGGAATTACGCATTCTCAGATATTTGTTCACCGAAATCCAGGCCGACACCATCGTGAAGGCGATGCCCACGGCCAGCACCACGGCATAGACCGTGGCGATCATGCTCCAATCGTTCGCGTTGATGATTTCGGGCAGTTTCCTGTGGAAATAATACAGCACCAGACTTGTGCCCACCAAGGCGAGCAGGGCGCCCAAGACGCCTTGCACGAAGCTTTTGTAGAGGAAGGGGCGGCGGATGAACGAGGGTTTGGCGCCAACCAACTGCATCGTGTTGATATTAAACCGCTTGGAGTAGATGAGCAGGCGAATGGTGTTGCTCACTAAATAAATCGCCACCACTAAGATAAAGAGGCTTATCAAGCTCAACCAAAAGCTGATTTTGGCCACATTGTCGTTGACAAGGCGGATCAGGTCGGGTTGGTAGTACATTTCCTTGACGATATGGTAGCGGGTGAGTTGTTCCTCGAACTTGGTCACGCTGTCGGGGTTGGCGTAGTCGGCTTTGAGGTGGATTTCGATAGAGGGGAGCAGGGGATTGTAGCCCAAGAAGCCCACGAAGTCTTGTCCGAGGTCTTCTTTGAGTTCGCGGGCGGCTTCGTCCTTGCTGATATAGCGGCTGTCCTTGACGTAGGGCGAGCGGTCGATAATGGCTTTGAGGTCGAGGATGTCTTGTTCGCGGGTATAGTCCTTGATCATGAGGGTGAACCCGATGTTCTCCTTGACGTAGTTGGAGATTTTTTGGGTGTAGCC
>CAZEOJ010000072.1:0-1139 GCA_964513825.1 uncultured Bacteroidaceae bacterium | reverse complement strand
TATATCGGCAAAGAGGTCATCAAAGTGCTCACGGGGCAACGCAGGGTGGGCAAGAGTTTTATTTTGAGGGCCCTCATGGAAACCATACGTAAATCTGAGCCGAAAGCCCATATCATCGACATCAATCTCGAAGATTTTGCCTTTTCGCATATAACGGATGCCGCATCGTTGGATGCCGAAATCGGCAAGCGGCTTTCATCCACCCAAAAGAATTACATATTTATTGATGAAGTTCAGGAAGTTGACGGATTCGAGAAAGTAATTCGGTCGCTGCTGCTCAATCCGCAGAACGATATCTATGTGACAGGCAGCAATTCAGCGATGCTTTCTTCGGAAATAGCATCCAGATTGGCCGGGCGAAGTGTCGAGTTCCGGATACATCCTTTGTCTTATTCGGAATTTCTTGAATTTCATAATTTTGATGATTCTGACGAGGCGGTCGACCTGTATCTGAGATTCGGGGGAATGCCTTATTTGCGCAATCTCCCCCTGCGTCAGACATGGAACGAATATCTGAGCGGGGTGACGGAGGCCTTGGTGTATCGGGATATCGCGAGCCGTCATGCTGTCCGCAATAATGATTTCCTGCAACGGATGCTGCTGTTTTTGGCGGACAATATCGGTCAGGTTTTCTCGGCCAAACGTATCGCCGATTATCTCAAATCCCAACAGGTGAGCGGCACGGTGACGAGTGTGCAGACGTATGTGGACTATATCTGCGAGGCTTATTTGGTCAACAAGACGAGAAGGTGGGATATAGAGGGCAAGCGATATTTTGAGATAGGGGAGAAGTATTATTTTGAGGATTTGGGTATCCGCAATGTCCTTGTAGGTTTTCGTCCGGCGGATATAGGCGGGTTATTGGAAAATGCGGTCTACAATAAACTGGTCGCCGAGGGGTATGGGGTAAAGACCGGTGTTCTTGCGAAAGGGCGGGAGATAGACTTTATCGCCGAGAAAGAGGGGGAGCGGCAGTACATACAGGTTGCTGTTCATGTGCAGGACAAGGATACGGCTGAGCGTGAGTTCGGCAATCTGGCGGGTATATCGGATAATTATCAAAAGATGCTTGTCACGCTTCGGGATTCTGCTCCCAACACCTATAATGGTATTCGTATGTTGTCGTTGCGGGAGTTCCT